>SLKL01000416.1 GCA_007134625.1 Saprospiraceae bacterium | reverse complement strand
CAATGGCCTCCGGAATATCCTGACAGTTCACCATTTGATGATTAGGTCAAAAATGTAGCTCTTTTGTTTTTTATTCCTGGCTTTGTGGGAAAAAACAAATATGCAATATGTGGGCTGGTTGGTTATAATGAATGTCAACAACTATATACCCGCAATTCCCCCTCAAACATCCGTATATTTCTCCTATGTTGCTAGTGATTTTTTGGTATATTAAAATATTCGTTCCAAATTTAAGCAATTCCACCTTATTTCAGTGGATTTTACCTGATTTTTTGTGACAAATGACACAAACCAACCATCAATGTAATACGGATTCCAGGTGTCTTGGTCTCCTATGTTAAAATATACTGTGTAAATGGGGAAATATCTGCCGGATTGTCTGGTATAACTATTGGTAGAAGTTTATCGTTTTGAGGGGGGCAGTATGCTCAGGTATGCCCAGGCGGTAGCCAAACCTTGGATTCCTGCATTAATACCAAATAGGGTTGGCAGGGGAAGGTATGCTAATATGTGAAGAAAAACAACAAAATACCCTACTCAAACACAGCAAAAAAAAGAGGACAACTAATCCTCTTCAAAAATAATAAAGTTCATTTTCGGCATCTCCATACCTGGATAATACTCAGCATAAATAACAATTCGGTTTTCCCGTACTAAAAACGGGACAGGCTGTTCAACGGAGGTTTATCTCGTTCATTTTTATCATTTAAGCGGAATTCTTTGATTTTCAATTCATTGCATGTGCTTCGCACACAACGAAACCTTAGCTGTTGTGCGACCGCCCTTCTTTTCTTTATCGCTCAATTATTTCTTTAACCTTTTCTTCCAAAAGTTTTTGGTCGGGCAAATACAACTGATATTTTGAAACGAAAATCTTGTTAGTTAGTCCGCCCGTTGCATATTTTACAGTGTATTCGTGTTTGTCTGCTGCTATAATAATTCCTATCGGTTCGTTATCGCCTTTAGTATTTTCTTCTTCTTTGAAGTAATTCAAGTAAAGGTTCATTTGTCCGATGTCTTGATGTTTTACTTTTCTAGTTTTCAGGTCAATGAGAACGAAACATTTCAAAATTCGGTGATAGAAAACAAGGTCAATAAAATTGTGTTCGTTGTCTAGTGTGATTTTAAATTGTTGTTTAACGAAAGAAAAGCCTTTACCAAGTTCTAATAAAAATTGTTGTAGATGGTCAATAAGTTTCTTTTCCAATGCTCTTTCTTTTACGATAGCGTCCATTGGTAATTCTAGAAATTCAAAAACGTAAGGGTCTTTTAGGATGTCTTTTGAGGTTGTTATTTCCTGTCCTTTTTCTGATAAGGCTAAAACGCCTTCTTTATCTTTGCTCAATGCTAATCGCTGAAACAATGCCGAATTAATTTGGCGTTTCATTTCTCTAGCTCCCCAATTTTCTTTGATAGCTTGTTGTTCGTAAAAACTTCTCGCCAAATCGTCAGAAACGGTTAGCAATTCAGCATAATGACTCTAACTTAATTTTCCAGACACCGTCTGGAAAATTGGATATTTAATGTAAAACTGCCTGCAAAGATAGATGCTACTTTTACTAAAACCCTTGCCATACTTGACTTTCAAGTCTTTTGCCAAGTTAGTTAATAAAGCAGTCCCATAGTCTGCTTTTTCTTTTCCGTCTTGTTCGTATTCAACGATATATTGCCCAATCTTCCAGTTGGCTTCTACCAATTCATTGTTTATTGCCTTAACAGCATTTTCCCTAGCCCTTTGTAAGGTAGAGCCAATACTGTCAATAAGTTCTATATATCTTTGTTTGGATAATGACATTAAACAGTTCTAAATTAATGTGCAAAGATAATTATTTTTAGAGGAAAAATAATGAGTCCCAAAGTCAAACTTGCTGTCTTTCAGCGATACGATTATTCGATATGTTATTTTAATTCTTTTTTCATTTATTATCCTAATGTTGTTCTACGGCTGTGTTTTTAGGGTGTCGCCCAACTCAAAGGAATGTCTGCGCTTAACTCTATACACGACTATGACCCGACACCTTAGTGCGCAGACATTTCAGTTGAACGATCCCTTTAAACGCGGGTCTGTTATTATAGGGAATCCCTTTTAAAGGGTCTGGTTAATTTTTTGCTGTAAATGTAAGGGATTTTTCGGGCAGCGCGAAGTAAAGAGGTAATAAATTGCGCTTTAGGTGAGATAATGGGCATTTTTCTTTACTTAGCATTGGTTTTGAAGATGGTGATGAAATGAAGATTCTACCAAACCATTGTTGGTTTGGAATTAGGGGTAAGTAACAAGAAAAGGCATTGGTTTTGGAGGCGGCGCTCTGTTTTTTGATATGGGTTGAGAATAATTTCTGATGTTTTGGGGAATCCAATAGCGGTTGGCTGCTAACACAATTATGGTAAATGATGATTTCTTGCAAGTATCACATTGCGTGGGATTTGACTTTATCATTTGGTTGATTATTTGGAACAGGGTCCTTAGGGTCTGACAATTTTGCTTGACCTTGTCGGTTATTTGACTTTGTATTTTATTTTTTAGGCTGTTTGCGTGGATTCCATAATATCGCACTCGTTGGAAGTTCTTGGGGGGAACATGACACAAGAATTGGTCAATGGCAATAAGTGGATGCAGGATTTTGGTAAGTTTTGGCGCAGGCTGACCCGGTATTTGTGACTGATAATCATTGTATAAAATCGTTACCTGAGATTTTCCCTGGCTGTAGGTTAGTCTGGAATCGGTTATTGCGATGCGACAGACGTATCTGGAGAGGTATTGTTGAATAGTCGATGTATCAGCACTGGGTCTGGTATGATGCACTACCCACCTTTTTTTGATCAATTCAGCGTACAGTTCTTTATAGTTGCTGTGATGTTTCACAGATTTTTGCTTGAACTGAGTTTCTAATAATTTTAAGAAAATTGTCCTAAAGGTGGAACATACCTTTCTAAAAGGAGCTAATTTATGTTTTCGCGCGGGCCACTTCCATTTATTTTCTTCACTAAGCCCACCAAATGTGACTAGTGTGTGCACATGCACATGATATTTTAGATCGGATCCCCAGGTATGTAAAACTGCAATCATTCCCGGCAAAGCCCCAAGGTTGTCTTTCTCAGCTGCTAATTGGTTAATAGTGGTCCATGCTGATCTCATCAGGATGTTGTATATAATTCTGGGATTCCTTTTGGCAAGACCATTGAGCTGATGTGGCATGGTAAAGGTGATGTGTGTGTATGGAACTTTCAACATCATTGTATTGAGTCGATCTTGCCATTGTTCTCTTTTTATACCTTGACATATCGGACATAAACTACTACCACATGACAAATACATGTATCGCCTTTTAGAACAATGATTGCATTGATAGATTTTGCCACCCATTGCCGGTGTCCTGCACATGCGAATCGACCGAATCAACTTTATTTGATGGTAATCAGGCTTGTATTGCCGGATATACTCCTCGGAGTAATCCCGAAATAATTGACCAATACCCCCTACATATGGTACTTTATCTCCATGTCGGCAAGTGGGTGGTATATCCTTCTGTTTTGCTCCGTACATAGCCTAATGTATTTTAAGGTTGTTTTTAGGTGCTTATGCCCCATCATTTGTTGTAAAAATACCAAATCCGTGCCATTTTCCAGATGATGTGTAGCAAAGCAATTTCTCAGGATATGAGGTGATACCTTTTTAGTGATTCCCGCCTTAATCTTTGCCTTCTTTACAACCATCTGTGCTGTTCTTTGAGATAGTGGTATTCCTTTTTTATATCCGTTAAAGAGATAAAGAACAGGTCGTTCAATTTGATAGTATTGTCTGAGAATGTTAAGTAGTACCTCCGGAATATCAACATACCGATCTTTAGCCCCTTTGCCTTTTTCCACCCGAATTTGTTTGCGATAACCATTGATGTCATTGATCTTAAGCCTAAGCACTTCGCTCAGCCTAAGACCGGTGGCATAAAGAAAGGTAATAAAAACCTGATGCTTGTATCTGCTCGCGTTCTCAATAAGAAGTTTTACTTCCTGTTTGGATATAAGTCGGGGCAATTGCTTCTCTATACGGGGTCTGGGTAGCTTCTTAAAGCTCCATTCTAAATCCATTACCTCCCTGAAAAACAACCTCAATCCCGAGTAATCACCATTAATGGTTTGCCATGATTTACCCATATTGTAGCGCTCCAGTATAAAATCACGCACTTGATCCTGAGTCAATGGACTGCCACTTAATCCATTATTAATCCTATACAGATAAAACTTTTTCAAGGCAGACAAATAAGCCCTACGGGTGTGAATCGAATAATTTTTGAGAATTAAGTAATCCTTGAAAAGATTGCGATAATAACCAAATGTTTTCATTTTTTTGCATTTTAAATTCAATGATTCTAAATGCAAAAATGGGGCTTATGTCACTGACATTCAAATGGTTATTTGAAATAATTAGAGATGGGATTGTTCAACATCCCTATACCCGCAACTCCCCCAAAAACATGCGTGTATTTTTCATATGTCGGAAGGGTAAATTGGGGTGGATTGATTTTAATGCCAAAATTACACATTTTCCAACATATCCAGCGGGCTTTTTAAAACTTTATTAGATATTTCCAATACATGGGTATAAATCTCCGTAGTTTTAGAACTGGAGTGCCCAAGCATCAACTGCACCTGACGC
Organism: Saprospiraceae bacterium; assembly: GCA_007134625.1. GTDB lineage: Bacteria > Bacteroidota > Bacteroidia > Chitinophagales > Saprospiraceae > PWJY01. The sequence goes on along the minus strand of SLKL01000416.1, from coordinate 802 downwards.
AAATTCATTCCGTTCTGAAGACAATGGGTAGCAAAGGAGTGGCGTAGCGTGTGCAGTGTAGCCCATGGATTGATATTGGACTTTTCAGCAGCTTTACGAAAAACTGCCTGAAGACTGCGGGCAGTGTACTGTCCTCCATCCTGGCCTTCGAATAGCCAATAAGCCGGGCGATATTGTTTGTAGTATTCCCGCATGAGGATGAGTAACTTTTCTGATAAAACCGTTCTTCTATCCTTTTTGCCCTTGGCACCCTTTATAAAAATATAGCCCTGATCCGTCTGAATATCCCTAATCCTCAGTTTGAGTAATTCTCCGGACCTAAGACCGGCACTGTAAATCAGATAAAGCATAGCTTTATGCTTGATATTATCCGGTGTGTTAATAAGTTTGCTGACTTCCTGCATAGACAGGACATTGGGCAGTTCTTTTGCTTTTTTGGGTCTTTGAATATTGTAAAACTCTCTGGGTTGGTCCAATACTTTCTCATAATAGAACTTTATCGCATTGATGAGCTGGTTCTGTTTAGTATTAGAGATTTTATGCTTGCTAATCAGCATGGCTACAAAAGACTCGATCTCCTCTTTTCGGATGGTTTTATAGTTGCGACCTTCAAAATAGCTGAAAAACTGAATGAGCTCATTTCGATAGTTTTTCAAAGTATTTCTGCTATATCCCTTAAGTATAATGCTTTGTTCTACTTTTTCGAGAGCTTCCACAGCTTCATTTCCTAATTTTTTAGCCGGAATGGGGGCGGTTTGAAATTGACGCGATTCTATAGTGGTTCCCGGACCGAGTATTTGCT
>SLKL01000384.1 GCA_007134625.1 Saprospiraceae bacterium | reverse complement strand
ACTCTTCTATAAAATTCAAATCTGTAGTACGGTTAAATCCAATATTTCTGTTGAGTAAATCCACTCCTCTCAGTTTAACCTGTATGCGATTATCCTCCATAAAAAACCTTGAAATGGAGGCATTCCAGATCGGAATATCATCATCAAACAAGCCATCATCACTTCTGTATTGAGCTATATTCATCGAAGTTTCCAGTTGCCAATTTCCTTCAGCCAGTGTCGCAGTAAGATCTAAGCCGTGACGATAAGTCTGAAAAGACTGGTCAAGGCTGCTTTCTATCAGGTATCTGGTATTTGAAGTAGTAGCATTAGTAGTCAAATTGACATCTAGCCAATCATTAAGCGAATACATCAATCTTAAGTCTGCATTGGGTGCAAATGTTCTTGTTTCTGCTTCTTCATCCTCGATAAAAGTATTACCCCAATTATATAAAGCTCCAACTCTTATATTGGCCCTGATCCCTGTATTCGCAATAGGTCGTCCATAATTAATTGTCCCGGTAACACTCCAATCATCTGAAACATTCACGGGTTTTCTTATTCTTCTCAGCTGATCATCGAACTTGATGGACTCCCTTATTCTGTTTCTGGTGTAGGAAACATTTCCAAAAACAAAGAAATTCTGAAAAGTCATCATGTTAAAAGTGGTGTATCGATAGCTCAATCTATGTGTATATTGTGGTTCAAGGTCGGGATTCCCTTCGTAAATATTGAGGGGATCTGAATTGTCAATTATCGGCTGAAGCTGAATGACTGATGGTTCACGTACTGAGGTATTGTAACTTAGATTCATATTTTTTCCCCTGTGTACTTCATAGTTCCATGAAAATCTGGGGAGAAAGTAAGAAAAGTCTCTGCTTACAGGACTTTCAAAACCGACTACTTCGCCATCTAAAGTAGATAGTTGATAATCAATTCCCGCATTAATATTTGAACGATCTGTGATTTTTCGAAGTGACAAACCCATTCGGTGATACAGGAAATCAGTGTTGTATTCACTGGATAATGCAGGGACAATTATCGGGTTACCTTCATCAGAAAGATCAATTACTTCTCTATTGTTCCTTCTCACACTATTATTAAAAATATACTGACCGGTTAAAAACAATTGGTCTGCTATAGGCTCGGTATATTGCAAATCCACCCCATAAGCATGCGAACGATTGTCCTGATCCTGACTTTGAATAATCGTAGAATCGGTAAGCATCAAATCTTCCTCAAAAATCTTGTTAAAAGCATTCAAAAAGCCATCCTCTTCATTTTGACTATAACTTCCGGACAGACTGGCAGCGAGCACTCTTCCGCGTGTCGGGAAACGGTGTCTAAAGGTTAAAGACCCTGTGTAATTGATGTTGGTACCATCGCCAGTAAAATCCTGTTCACTTTCGTTAGTGAATTTTTGAAAATCATTTTTATTGGTTGTCGTATTCAGTCTCGCTTCATCCCTGAGGGTATAGTTCAGATTAGAATTGAATCTGATAGCCGATCGATCCCCCAGGTTCTGATCCCACCTCAGATTGAGTCGATGATCATAGTTTTTAGATTCAACCAAAGAACTATCTCTTGTATTTAGTACCTGATTTGCCGGCAAATAATTATCCCTACTTAAAATCCTCTCATTTGTGCGATCAGCAAGACCAAAAAAGTAACTGGCATTAATTTCATTTTCATTTCCATATGTTTGAGAAAATTGTAGTCCGCCACTAAATGAATTAAGAAAACCGGCTTGGGGTCCTTGAGATATCAGCGGATTTCCTCCACCTCTAAAACCTCCCATACCACGACCTCCACCTCCGCCTGACATCATTTGTTGCATTCCACCGGAAAACTGAAAATAATCCTGCCACGAAAAACCGAGTTCATTGATATTGTTTCCACCTGCAAGTATGGCCATTTGTCTTTTGTCATCAAAGCGATTGTAGCTTATTTTCCCATCAAATCTATCATCAGGTAATCCATAAGCTCCGGAAACATAGCCAAATCCACCACCTCTTCTGTCTTCTTTTAATTCCAGATTAATCGTCTTTTCCCGTGAACCATCATCAATACCGGTAAAGTCTGCTTCTTCTGATTTTCTGTCAAAAACCTGAACCCGATCCACCGCATCTGCCTGAATATTTCTTGTAGCTATCCGGGCATCACCCCCAAAAAACCTACGTCCGTCCACAAGCACATTTTGAACTTCCTCTCCTAGCGCTCGGATTGTACCATCTGCATCTACCTCGACTCCGGGTAAGCGTCTCAAGAGATCTTCAACTGTGGCATTTTGTGCTAAATTGAATGCGTTGGCATCATAGACCACGGTATCTCGCTGAACGAGGATTGGTATTCTTGTAGAGGTCACTTCCACGCCCTCCAATCCTGCAGCGGACTCCATTACAATAATACCCAGATCCAGATTTTCTTCAATGTCAATAATTTGTTCGTGATCAGTCATGCCCACGAAACCTGCTTTTAATAAATAGTTACCTGTTCTGACATTGGGAATAATAAAATCACCCTCAGTGTCTGAATATGCAAAGGCTGACATCGTAGAATCAACAGGATTAAATAAAATCACTGAAGCCCACTCCAGGGGTTCTTCCTGTTGGTTAATCAATTTTCCTGTGACACTGTAACGGTTTTGAGCATCTGCATTTCCGTAGAAGAAAAGCAGAGTAAAGAAAATGGTAAATAGGTTTAGTTTCATTTGTATAGAATTTATTATCCTGTTTTCATTTAGAAATTTATCAGGAATTAAAAGTTTAAGTCAATGAACTTTTTATTTTTTAACAAAAGCATTTAATAACAGGCAACATTTCTTAAGTTTACAGACTCTAATAGAAAAAGCCGTGAATATTGAAGCTAAGGTAAGTCGTCAATTAGAAATTTTGTCATTATTTAGACGAGCCTCTTGATTTTGACGACATGAAGACTATTAGGTTAAAATTCTAAAAAGTTGAAACATAAAAAACGGAATTACATAAAAGTTTATTAATATTGCTTAATTTTACTTTCTAAAATCACTTATAATAAAAAATATCAACATGTTGGTCAGATTATTTTTAATATCCATTTTCATTTTTATTGCCGGATTGGCATTGGGACAAAGTTTTATTACATCTAATGCAGCAGGTAGCATTCAAATGGAGGCGAGAGTTTCCTGGGGAGGTGATCAAATGCAAAATGCATTAGTTGAGCGACAAACATTAACCACAATAGCACGATCTAATGCGCTTGCTAATCCTTTAATAAATTTATCAGATTTAGAGTTGGGAGCTAACAATTCAGTGGTTGTTCCTGCAGGAAAAACTTATCATCTTATTCCAATGGCTCACAGAAGAGATGTTTTCGAATTAAGTCCCGGAGACAAACTTGAATTTATTTGCGGATGCGGTGATTGGCCTGCGGATGGTGCAACTGAATGTGCCGTTACAACAGAATCATCTACCTATGGTCATCCTGCTACTTATTGTAGAGATGCCGCCTGCGGAGGAGTTTGTCAGTCGTTTATACACATTTATTCTTCAACGGGTGAACTAAAGTACGAAAGTACTTCAGGAGGTGTTTTAGTGCAAGCTGAAAGACTACAATCAGCAGCAGTTGAAAGGTAAACCATTATTTTAGTTTATTCTTTCAGGGCTTTAACTTGATGAGATAGTTCTGATAATATTACTTTTGCATTTTATTAGGTAAAAGTAAAAGTATAGGAGGTTTATGAAACACGCATGGCATGATTTAAGCCCGGGAAATAATTTGCCGGAATTTGTTGAAGCAGTTATTGAAATTCCAAAAGGCAGTAAAGGAAAGTTTGAACTGGATAAAGAAACCGGTATGATAAAGCTTGATCGCGTACTTTTTTCTTCGGTACACTATCCTGCTAACTACGGCTTCATTCCAAGAACCTATTGTGATGATAAAGATCCTTTAGATATTTTGGTTTTTTCATCTATAGAAATACCACCTATGACACTCGTCACGGCAAAAGTCATTGGAGTTATGCGAATGTTAGATCAAGGGGAGGCGGATGATAAAATTATAGCTGTGGCAAAAAATGATATGAGTGTAAACCATATTAATGATATTCATCAGATGCCTCCACACTCAATGAATGAGTTAAAACGGTTTTTCGAGGATTATAAAATCTTAGAAAAAAAAGAAGTGGTTGTAGAGGATGTGATGAATAAGGAAAAAGCGTTTAAAATCCTTGAGGATAGCTTATTTTTATATAGAAAATTATTTTGATTTTATTCAAAAAAGTAAAAGTGATTAAAATTTTTGCAGTTAAATTACTGTTAACAACCATATGATTCTTAAGAAAACAGACCATTTTTCTTACCTTAGCATTATCAATTTTAATTTTTTCATTTAAAAAACCTTTTATATAGCGGAAAATTCTACACTTTTTTAACCATTTTATTAATCAAAAAAGTAGATCGTCATGAGCAATTTGACTCCGTTATCAGACAAGGAACTGATCCAAAGCTATTTGGATGGAAATGAAAAATCTTTCGAAATTCTCCTTAATCGTCATCGCGAAAAAATTTACACCTCTATTTATCTTTTTGTCAAAGATAGAGATCAGGCAGATGATATTTTCCAGGAAGTTTTCATAAAGATTATCAAAACATTGAGAAAAGGAAAATACAATCACGAGGGCAAATTCCTCCAGTGGGCAATGAGAATTTCTTACAATCTTTGTGTTGACCATTTCAGAAGAGCCAAAAGACGCACCAAAGTCAGTCCTACCGAGACCTTCGATATCTTTGATGTTTTAGAACACAAGGATGACAATATGGAACAAAAAATAATGAAGAGCCAAACTCATAATAAGGTCAGGAAGTTAGTAGATATGCTACCTGATGAACAAAGAGAAGTGGTAATCTTAAGACATTATGCAGATATGAGTTTCAAAGAAATCGCTGCCTTAACAAATGTCAGCATCAATACTGCCTTAGGTAGAATGCGATACGCTTTGATCAATATTCGCAAATTGATGGAAGAAAAGAACATCGTTTTACAATAAGCACTAATACTGATAAGTCTATATCAGTTGAAAAAACACTAATGGAAGATTAGTGCTCAATCTATAAATTGATTTAAAATCTTAAGAGAGGGCTAAATTCTTAGTTCTCTCTTTTTTTTATAAAATCCACAAAGGTTTTTGAGTATGTATTCAGGGTTATTTATGAAATTTATCAACCTGAGTACAATTTTAATTAAAGCACCTTAAATTCCCTTCCTTAGTTTAAAAGCCTAAATACCATATTTTCAAAGATTTGATTGAGCACATGCATATTCCTTGCCTGCCATAACTTGTTTCCTTACTTTGCTGTACAACTCTATTTCTAAGGGCTCAAGACAAGCATTTACGAAGACAAAAATTAAAGGTCTATAAGTATCTTATCGTTTCATTCTAATAATATTTATAATCTTTAAGCTGAAAGATTTGATTCTATCTTAGGGTTTTCGTCCGTTGTCAAATTTGATGT
>SLKL01000421.1 GCA_007134625.1 Saprospiraceae bacterium | reverse complement strand
TTTAATTGATGCAAGAGATGAGATTGAAAAATATGCTCCAGCTACTGCGCAAAAAAATATTAATCTTGGTATTCTTAATTCCTTATTAATCCCTCTCCCTCCACTTTCCGAACAAAAACGTATTGTCGCCAAGTTGGATGAGTTGATGGCGTATTGCGATGAATTGGAGGCGAGTATCAAAGCAAGTCAGCAGGAAAATGAGTTGCTTTTGCAGCAGGTGTTGAGAGAGGCGCTGGAGCCTGAGAAAGACCTGTCCATTGATCAAGCTAGACCTTAGGATGATAGGTGGATATACCGGAGCATATTGACCCCTCAACCAATGAAATTAATACCCATATCCTGTACGTTTCTAATAAAGCTTAAGAAATCCATTCGTATTTGATGGAAAATAGTTAAGTTTGGACTGATTTTTTTAATACATCAAAAATCACCTACTGACACAGGAGATATATACGTGTGTTTTCGGGGTGTTGCGGGTATAGATATGTTACAGGTCATTAAGACAAAAACAAATGCCAACAATAAAAATAGGAGACAACTCAATCAAATGGGCAATGAAACACTTGCTTGAGCAGAGAGATACTGATATTTTTCCATTTCCAATCGAGCTAAATATAATCAATGACGAAATTGATTATGTTTCCACCAAGTTAAGAAATAAGGGAATTTCAGAATATAAATGGCATTATGCAAGACGATTCATAATGCCGAAAGATTTGCTCTCTTTTAGAATTGTTACGCAATTGGATCCAATTGATAGCCTTTTTCTTGCCGCATTAATTAAAGAATTTGGTCATATCATTGAAGATTCAAGAGTCCCAGCTGAGGATAAAGTAGTTTTTGGAAATAGATATGAACCATCGGCAGATGGTCGTCTTTTTAAGTCAGATAGGCAGTGGAGAAAATATTGGTTAAGGAATCAAGAATTAATCAATTCACATAAAATAGCTCTAAAGGTTGACATTGCCGACTTTTACAATCAGATTTATCACCACAATATTGAAAATGCTTTAATTCAAATCGGTGGTGGAAATCAACTCATGAATTCTATCAAGAACTTTATAGGAAAAATAACGTACAAAGTTTCAAGAGGAATACCAGTTGGACCACATTCTACCCATTTGTTGGCTGAATTAGTTTTAATTTCAATTGATAATGAGCTACTGAATAAGCGGATCAGATATACAAGATATATGGATGACTTCGTTTTCTATTGCGACTCTGAATTAGAAGGAAAAATAATACTGAACAAATTTGCTCAAATTCTTGATAAGCAAGGTAGGTTAACTTTACAACGACACAAAACTGAAATGTATAGTGAAACTGAATTTAAAGACATTTGCAAATCAAAATTGGATGAGAAAACTTTAGATGAAACAGAAAAGGAGATATTAAAAATTGTAAAGGATCATTTAGAGGAAGATGAAGACGAATATTCAGATAAGATAAAATGGGAAGACTTAACAGATCAGCAAAAAGACTATTTTCAAGAATTATACTATGATAAATTGTTTAATAAGTATTTAGATAATTCTGAAGGGCCAGACTATTCAAAATTAAGATGGCTTTTTAGAAGATTGACGCAAATTGGAGTCCCATTTGCAATTCAAAAGACACTCGAATATTTTGATGATCTAATTCCTGTTTTGCCAGATATTTGCGAATACTTCATAGCAGCCTCTCCAAATTTAGAAGATGATTTGGTTGTAACAGGTGAAGAAATAATTGATATATTAGAATCTGAAATTGTACAATCAAACGAGTTCGTCCAAATATCTTTAATTGATTTATTTGTAAATAATATTGAATTAAATCATTTCCATCTATTTGATGATTTGTTCAGTAACTCCAGCGAATTCGTCAAAAGGAAGATCATTCTTCTCGCCTATGAACTAAACAATGTGGCGTGGATCAGAGGTAAAAAGGAACAATATGATGATTTAGGGAAATGGGCAAAAAGAGCTCTCTTAATTGCATTCTCCAAACTTCCTCGTGATGAAAGAAGGTTTATTTATAATTCAATTTCGGAAGATATCGGCGAAAGTCAGATTTTGGAACATACAATAATAAGATGGGGCAAGAAAAGATAACGACCTGTAACAAGCCGTGACCACGATCATGCCTCCTTCGTCGGCACGACGGGTACGGCAGAAACGTTGGCGATAATGGCAAAAAAAGGTTCCAAAAGAGAATACAACTGAAAAAAACTTAAATTTGTAGCATATAGAATTAATAATGGACAATCGCTTTACGGACATAATTCAGCTCATAAAACAATCTAGGGCAAACGCAATAAAAGCTGTAAACGCAGAATTAATAAACCTTTACTGGAATATTGGTGAATATATCAGCAACAAAATTAAACTATCAGAATGGGGCGACTCTGTTGTAACTGAATTAGCCAAATTTATTCAAACACACGAACCTCAAATAAAAGGCTTTTCCGATAAGAATTTATGGAGGATGAAGCAATTTTATGAGACTTACAAGGACTTTCCAAAACTCTCACCACTGGTGAGAGAAATTAGTTGGACAAATAATCTGCTAATTTTTTCAAGGTGTAAAACTATTGAAGAAAAAGAATTTTACCTCAAACTTGTAAAACAAGAGAATTACAACAAACGAGAACTTGACAGACAAATTTCTGCGAGTCTTTTCGAGCGAACAATGATTGGAAATTCAAAACTCTCGACAGCGTTGAGAGAAAGTAATCAAGACATAGCAAACACCTTTAAAGACAGTTATGTTTTTGAATTTTTGAACTTATCTGAACCACATAATGAAAGTGATTTACAGCGTGGACTTGTAAAACAAATGAAAAAATTCATTCTCGAACTTGGGAAAGATTTTTTATTCATAGGACAAGAATATAAGTTACAGGTTGGCAATAGTGACTTTTACATCGACTTGCTTTTTTACCACCGTGGCCTACAATGTTTAGTTGCATTTGAACTTAAAGCCGACAAATTCAAGCCCGACCACTTGGGCCAGCTTAACTTTTATTTGGAAGCATTAGATAGGGATGTAAAAAAATCAAACGAAAATCCGAGCATTGGAGTTTTATTATGCAAGGACAAAGACAGTGAAGTTGTAGAATATGCTTTAAGCAGAAGCCTTTCACAGACAATGGTGTCGAAATATAAAACTCAACTACCTGACAAGAAACTTTTAAAACAAAAACTACACGAACTATTTGAAAATGAAGCGGACGAGAAATAGAGCCACTACTGCTAATAGCACCTACCCAAAAGTGGCGGTTCTATGGTTAAATCAAGCTTTGTGCTTTATTTCGACAAGCTAAATACATCGCTATCAAACTTTCCCGCTATCGCTGGACAAGTCGTGCTTGGTTGACAGTCTCGCTGAAGGCGGGATAAATTCCGTATTTCGAAATCGCCACCTTCGGGTAGCTGCAAAACGTTGAAGAAAATTTTAGTTGACAACTCCCACAAAAGTCTGTAAAGTCATCTGTGGTTAGTCCTTAGATAGGGCTTCCTCAGATTAGTGAACTGAATTAGATGATCAAGCGTAAGTTAAATAAGAGTTTAAAAGCCAGAATAAATGACTGAAAAAGCAAGTAAACAAATTGATGTAGCAATTGTAGGAGCCGGTCCGGTGGGGCTGAGTGTAGGGATAGCCCTGAAAAAAAGAGGTTTGACTTACACTCTTTTTGATAAGGGCTGTCTGGTTAATGCACTGTATAATTTTCCCGACAACATGACTTTTTTTTCCACTTCAAGACTATTGGAGATTGGTCAGATTCCCTTTGTGTCCCGCAATGACAAGCCCACCCGTGATGAAGCATTGGAATACTATCGAAGAGTGGCAGAGCATTATGATCTGGACTTGAGTCTGTACAATGAAGTATTTTCTATTGATGGCGAAAAGGGTGATTTCACGATAAAGACAGCTAAGGGCAATTGGCGCGCCAAAAGGGTAGTGATTTCAACCGGATTCTATGATCGCCCACGAAAACTGGGTGTTCCCGGTGAGGATTTACCCAAGGTGATGCATTACTTCAGAAATGCTCATCCCTATTTCAAGCAAAAAGTGTTGGTAATCGGTGCTGCCAATTCAGCCTGTGATGTCGCTTTGGATTTGCTTCGAGTGGGCGCGGAAGTAACTATGGCAATACGCGGAGATGAAATTAACCCGAGAGTAAAATACTGGATTCGCCCCAATATTGTAAATCGCATCAAAGAAGGGTCTATCGCTGCTCACTTTCATACTATAGTCGAGGAGATTAAGCCCAATGAGGTGGTTCTAAACAAACAAGGGGAGTTGTTTTCTGTGGAAAATGATTTTGTCTTTGCCATGACGGGTTATCAACCGGATTTTTCCTTTTTGAAAAAATGTGGCATCAACTTAGCCACAGGACCGGATAAGATACCGCAATGCAGTGAAAACAGCAGAGAAACCAATGTGCCGGGTATTTACCTTGCCGGAGTTTTATGCGGTGGTATGATTACCAACAAGTATTTTATCGAAAATACAAGACATCACGGCGAGTTGATCGCGGAGGATATTGTGCGGAGCTAAAACTGTATCTTAGATGTAATCATCTTATTTAGTGGGTATATTGGGTGGCTTTAATTTTAAGAGGTTGATACTTCGGATCAGGGCAAGTAGTTGAAATTTGAAGACTATTTAACCACATAAGGTACATAGATACAAATAGTACTTTGACCTTTGACTTCTCAGTTATAACTAATTGAAAAGCCTCTGTCTCGTAAGGAAATGAAATAGACTGACGAGATAGACTGAAATTTATCCTTTAGCTTAATACACAAAAATATTCTTTGATGTAGCTGTACTATTCGAGGACTTTCAAGCCATAAAATGGTTAGTCCTTTAAAATCATCCCTTTACTTGCACTCCATCCATCAACAGAAATACGATAAAACAGGACCCCTGATGGCCAGCTATCTGATCTAAGGACGCTGGTATTTAATCCCTCCTCACCTTCTTTTACTTCCGTATGTAATAACCTGCCAAGAGCATCTCTGACCTCGATATTTACCTCCATTGCAGCAGGTAATCGCCAACTGATAGTAGTCTGATCCTGAAATGGATTGGGGTTGTTTTGATACAGGGCAAAATCATTTTTCCCATAAGTTATAACTTCTGCTAAGGTTAACCTCTCAGCTGCTCCCTCAGCTCCAAAAATCAGCGATTGCATATCAGTGCGTGCCACTTGAAGCTTAGGTTCTTCCCCGGTTTCAAAACTGTTGTAAGTGAGTTTAAAGAGCCGGTCGCCTTTATTGATATCAATTGATTCGGGATGATACCAGATAATCCGTAATTTGCCATCCTCCGTAAAGTGATACCAATCTTCCTGAAAACCGGGCAGCACGCTATTTGTGAAATCCGGCTCTACAGAATGCAGATCATATGTTTTAAATTCCAGCGCAATTTGGAATGCACTTATTGATGTATTTTTCCCTGCAACTACCGAGATGGAATTGCCTTTTTCTCCATTACTTTTATTTA
>SLKL01000001.1 GCA_007134625.1 Saprospiraceae bacterium | reverse complement strand
TGCTAAGTTAAAAGAGATTGAAGACAGAGGAGATGCTGAAAAGTTTCTTCCAAGAGTCATCAGTATGATTGACAAACTTGCAAAGAAGAACCAATGGCACAAAAACAAAGCTTCTAACTTGAAAAGTAAACTGACTAAGCACGTTCAGAGCTTATAATTAGTTTATTTCAAGTCTAAAGATATTTATCGGGCAATAGGGATTCATCCTTATTGCCCTTTGCTTTTTGGGTTTGCTTTGTTCCTTTTTCTCAATACTACATTGCCGTAAAAGATTTGACAGAAATCAGCTCACACAATCCGAAATCAATTTCTTCACCACTTCTGAATCAACTCTCCGTATAGGCTTAGCCTCTATCACCGGAGGTAAATAAGCACTGTTTTTACAATACTCCTCTATGGGACCCCGCAGGGCTTCAGCAACTGAGCCTCCAAAGTGAATAGGTGCGCACTTACACGCAGGAATGGATTGAATATGGAAGTAGAACAACTCCATCAGACCTTCATTAATTAACTCATGCATATAGGGGTGAGAAAGATTTTTGGATAATCGCCCAAAAACTCCGGCAAGTAAAGCATTAGCAGTTGCGGAGGAATAGATTTCTCTCAGTGCCAAGCCGGTATCCTCAGGCAGATAGCCTGATAATTCACTTGCCAATTCTTCCGGCAATTGCCCATAAAAGTAGTCCTTCAAAATGCGTTTGCCAAACCATGCCCCACTGCATTCATCACCCAGAATATAGCCTAGTGCGGGGCGATATTTCACCAGTTGAGTGCCCGTCCACCAGGCAACATTGGCACCGGTTCCGAGAATGCAGCAAATAGATTCAGTTTTCCCGGCAAGTGCTCTCGCTACCAATTCTAAGTCTGACAACCAAAAGGTGCTACAATTAGGCAAAGCCTGCTTTAGCTCCTTCTCTGCTAATTGTATAGATGTGGCGCTATTGCTTCCCGCACCAAAAAAGAAAAGATGAGTTCCATCCCCTCTCTCCTGCTCATCCAAAGGAATAGCGTTGAAAAATGCTTGAATTTCATTCTCCTTAGCCAAAGTCAAATTAATACCCGGACCTTTTTTCTCACTTATCAATTCACAAGAATCAGTAAAGAGTTTCCAGTCACAAGAGGTGCCGCCGCAATCTGCAATTATTATCATAATGTAAAAATAGGGAATCTATTTGGTGAGTTTGTTAATCGCTAACAGGAAAATAGAATTTTTAAAATTCAATTTGAAATTTTGCAAACAATATGAAACAATGCCAATAATTAATCTATGTGAACCTATGTTCCTAAATGGTTCAAAAAATGGCATAATTAAGGCGATTCGCACAAATCTCGAATAAGACTCAAAAAATCTAATAACTATCCAACTCTAAACCAACCCCTCCCTCAAAAAATCATGTAAATGAACAGCTCCGAGATATTGTTGATTTTCGTGTACAATCAACTGAGTTATACTGTACTCTTTCATCAAATTAAATGCTTTCATTGCCATAGTATCAGGGGTGGTCATTTTTGGATTGGGGGACATGATGTCTTTTGCCTGAACACCCTCTATCGTTGATGCAGAGGAAAGCATGCGCCTTAAATCTCCATCAGTGATGATACCCATTAGCTCATTGGATTCCCTTTTCAACACAGCCGTCATTCCCAATCGCTTTGAACTGATCTCCAGAATAATTTCAGTCAATGGACTATTCTCGTAAACCTGAGGTTTGGCATTGTTTTTATACAAATCATCCACTCTCAAATACAGCTGCTTGCCCAATGCTCCACCCGGATGATATCGGGCGAAATCAGCAGCACTAAATCCCCTTAATGCCAAAAGACCCATTGCCAAGGCATCGCCCATAGCCATTTGAGCAGTAGTACTTGCCGTGGGAGCCAGATTATTGGGGTCGGCCTCCTTACTGACCGGAGTATGTAGTAGAAAGTCGCTTTGCTGAGCCAGATAACTCTCTTTATTCGATGTCATGGCAACAAGGGTATTGGACCTCGATCGCACCAATGGAGCTAATACTTTTATCTCCGCAGTCTCACCGCTTTTGCTGATACAAACCACAATATCCTTTTCTCCGACCATCCCCAAATCTCCATGTATTGCATCGGCAGCATGAAGAAAGAGAGAAGGCGTTCCGGTTGAATTTAGTGTTGCTACAATTTTCTGGGCAACTATTGCACTTTTCCCAATTCCGGATACGACCAAGCGTCCCGGACTATTATAGATTAACCTAACCAAAGCCGGAAAACTATCATCCAAAGCCATGGAAAGCGACTCTATCGTTTTGGCTTCAATATCTATAGTTTCTTTGGCTACTTTTAAAATTTGATGATCTTCCATTGATATGGTTTTACTGAAAATCCTCAAACGTTTTTTCAATTAAAGCGCAAGCTTCCTCCATTTGCTCAGCATTGATTACGAGAGGAGGAGCAAATCTGATTATGTTTCCATGAGTTGGCTTAGCAAGCAATCCATTTTCTGCCATTTTCAGACAAAAGCGATAGGCTGTATCACTTTCCGGACTATCGTTGATTACTACAGCATTCAAAAGTCCTTTACCACGTACCAGAGAAAAGAGACCGTATTTATCCACAAGAGTCTGCATGCGATCCCGAAAAATTTCGCCCATTTTTTCCGCATTTTCAGCGAGCTTTTCATCGTCAATTACCTGAAGTGCAGCCATGGCAACAGCACATCCCAGCGGATTACCACCAAAAGTACTGCCATGCTCTCCCGGCTTTATACACAGCATAATATCATCGTCAGCCAATACAGCAGAAACCGGATACACACCCCCAGAAAGAGCTTTACCTAAAATCAGAATATCAGGTCGCAGTTCATATTTGTTTTCGCACTTAAAAGTAGAGCAATTACAGTTCCCGCAGGTAGCCAACAGCCTCCCAGTTCTCGCAATTCCTGTCTGCACCTCATCTGCGATGAAAAGCACATTTTTTTCCTTACAAAGTGATTTCGCTTTTTTCAAATAATCTTCATCAGGAACTACTACACCAGCCTCCCCCTGAATGGGCTCCACTATAAAACCTGCCACATCAGGATCCTGCATGGCATTACTCAAAGCATTGAAGTCATTGTAAGGTACAATTACCAAACCCGGCATATAGGGACCAAAATCATTTCGGGCATCGGGGTCCATACTCGCTGAAATAACCGCTAAAGTCCTTCCGTGAAAATTCCCCCCGGCAAAAATGATTTTAGCTTTGTTTTCGGCCACACCTTTCTTTTGGTAAGCCCACTTTCTGCAGAGCTTAAGTGCTGTTTCAACTCCCTCCACACCGGTATTCATCGGAAGTACCCTATCATATCCAAAAAACTCAGTAATGTATTTTTCATATACCCCCAATTCACTGTTGTAAAATGCCCTCGAAGTAAGGGTAAGTTGTGCTGCCTGTTCTGTTAAAGCACCAACTATTTTCGGATGACAATGTCCTTGATTCACAGCCGAATAGGCCGATAAAAAATCAAAATATTCCTTATCCTCCGCATCCCATACTTTTATTCCTTTTCCCTTGGCAATCACAACCGGCAGGGGATGGTAATTGTGTGCTCCATAGCGGTCCTCCATTTCGATCAACTCCTTTGAGCTCAGTTTTTGTGTCATCTATTCTTATTTTTTCTGTTCTGCTAATTTTAATATTTTTCTATGCACCCTGATCACCTGTTGGATGAGGGATTCTTTTTCATCATTGAGGATCAAAAATTGCGACAAAGATATTTTTAATTCCTGAGACAACTGATTTTTCATACGCAATTTGACATCTTCCTCACTTACTCCATCTCTACTGACTACCCTACTAATTCGCAAATCATCCGGCGCTGCCACACAAATGATTCTATCCAACTGTTTATACGAACCGGATTCGAACAGCAGTGCTGCCTCCTTCAACACATATGGAAAGGCAAAATCTCTGCTACTCACCCAATCCGCCCAATCTGTTCCAACTCTAGGGTGGATTAATCCATTAAGTGTTTGTAACTTTTCCTTATCATTAAAAACAATCGCAGCAATTTTTTTTCTGTCCGGCTTACCCTCTCTATCAAAAATCTCCTCCCCAAAATGATCGCGCAGTTCCTGATGAAGTTCATGGTTTTTCATCAGAATATACCTTGCCCTTTCATCAGCGTAATACACCGGAACACCTAAGGCTTCAAATATCCGACAAACGGTTGTCTTGCCGGCTCCAATACCTCCTGTTATTCCCACTTGCAAGGTCATTCAATTTGGTTTTTTACTCTTTGTTTCAAAAAAGCGAAGGTAAGGAATAAGCTCGTGCATTCCGCGGTTAAGAAAGATAATTTCTACTTGAAGTTGTTTTTCTTGAAAAAGTAAACCATGCCCAGGCTTTTTCAGTTATGCTCAATGATTACAACATATCCATTTTAACCAATCCAAACATGAGTAAAAAATCAAAAATTGCTAAAAATATCAGTCGTGTAATACTGGGAGCATTCTTTGTTTTTGCCGGAATCATGCATTTTGTCAATCCACAATTTTATCTGCCATTGATTCCCGATTGGATACCTTTTCCGGAGGCGGTGAATCTGATTAGTGGCCTTCTTGAAGTTTTGTTTGGGCTCCTCGTTCTTTACCCAAAGACGAAGAAATGGGGTTCTCTAGGCATAGTGGCTTTATTGATTTTATTTATTCCTGCTCATGTGTATTTTATTCAAATCGGCAGCTGCATTCCAGAAGTGCTTTGCGTAGATCCGTGGATGGGCTGGGTCAGGTTGGTTGTAGTACACCCTCTTTTGTTATGGTGGGCATGGAGTGCTGGTAGGGATTGATATGTATTAATAAATAAATTGTTTTAGGTGGATTAGTAATACTGAATCACCTTTGTATTAAAATATTATTTTCCTTATTCTTAAATCATACATTCTTCTTAATTTTTTTTGATTGGAGAATCTCGTTACATTCTGTCCCGAGACAGGTCTACGTCTAAGGACGAGACAAGCAAGGAACACCGATTTTCGATTTAAGAAGTGTTTTTGTTTAGAACCATACCTCTATATTACATCTGATTTGAACACCGATTAACGATTAACGATATGCGATTTTAGAAGTGTAAGTGTTGGTCGAGAACAATAAATCTATATTGAATAAATAGAAACTTCTTAAATCGAAAATCGGTGATATTTGTCTGTGCCGTCGCCTCCAATTCTTAAAAAGACTATACGAGATTCTTAAATCAAAAAAATCTAAGGAAGATACATGAATAAAAGCATTATAGAAATATCATGGTATCCTTAAGTTATTTTCAATATTAGTTATGCGCCTAATTCGATAAAAAAATTGCCCCTTCTTTATATTTAAGCTCGATTTGGAATTAGCCTTCTCTTTCGGAGAGGCATTGTGTTTTGGGTTAAGGTTATTACGCACCTTTGGTGCTTACTTTTTTAGCCTTTTGCGCACCTATGGCTTCACCATAGGTTATTTATAGCGCACCTTTGGTGCTAATTGTGTTAAATAATTTGGAGAGTTAATATAGCCTAATTTTTCGAAAAAAAAAAAAAAAAATTAGAAGATATTGATATTGCTTTTT
>SLKL01000123.1 GCA_007134625.1 Saprospiraceae bacterium | reverse complement strand
GATGTGATTAATGAATGAAATTGATTTTATCATCAGTGCTGAATTGCCACTATGTTTGATTTTGAAAAATTAGATCTCTATCAGGAGATCAGACTTACGAGTAGTAAAATGTTTAAGTGGGTAGCTTATCATCCCACAATGGATGAAGCGGTAGCCAATCGCTTTAAAGTCATCATTACCGGTATCGGAGCAGAACTTGCTGAAGGAACTGCTAGATTAGGGTATAGTGAAAAAAAGAAACATTACACGGATGCGCGTGTGTTGGTTTTTGAAGCGGTGACATTACTTCATTTGCTAAAGGATATCGATGCCATAGCTGAGGATGAGTTCGAAGATTTTTACAATGACCTCGATAAAATATCCAGAATGCTACTTGGAATGATAAGAAGTCAGAGAAAAGACAGAGATTCTTCTCACCATTAAGATGAATAATTTCGGGATGTAGCTCAGTCCGGTAGAGTACTCGTCTGGGGGGCGAGTGGTCGCAGGTTCAAATCCTGTCATCCCGACTATTTTCAAAGCCTTAACCATAAATTTGGTTAGGGCTTTTTTAGTGTAGGCAAGAATGATCTGAATTGTTGAATAGAACAATTATCCAACTTTATCAATTGTATCTCTAAAATACCTAACTATGACTTTAGCAGATAAAAGAGTATTAATCGCCGGTGGCACAGGACTCATAGGAGGACATCTAAGTGACTTTTTAAAAAAAGAAGGTTGTAAGGTTGAATTTCTAAGTAGAAAGGCAGGAGCTTATAACGGAATACAGGCCTACCAATGGTCAGTTGATGACAGGGAAATTTCTCATCCTGAATTAGAAAAGGTAGATGTAGTTATTAATCTTGCAGGTGCCGGTATTGCTGACAAAAAGTGGACAAAAGAGCGAAAAAAAGTCATTATCCAAAGCAGGGTGAATGCAGCGCGAACTTTTGAAAAATACATGCAGGGAGGCAAACTGAAGCCGGAGGTGTATCTTTCTGCTTCAGCCGTAGGGTATTACGGAGACAGAGGGGAAGAAGAATTAACCGAAGATTCAGAGCCCGGAGATGACTTTTTAGCACAAACTACTATTGAGTGGGAGAAAGCAGCAGACCTTATGATTCCCTTTACAAGGGTGGTTAAAGTACGTATTGGTATAGTACTCAGTACCAAAGGGGGTGCATTGCCGCAAATGGCTAACCCTCAACGCCTTGGGGTTGGCGCATTATTGGGTGGGGGTAAGCAATATATGCCGTGGGTTCACATTGATGATATAGTGAAGATGATTTTGTTTTTACTAACCAATGAAAAAGCAGATGGAGTTTTTAATGCTGTTTCTCCTAAGCCGATTACTCAAAAACAAATGGTCTCGGCCATAGCTAAAGGAATGGGAAGACCTGCAATAAAGCTCCCTGCGCCAGGTTTTGCATTGAAGTTGGCTATGGGTGAAATGGCTGCTCTTGTATTAAACAGTAACAAGGTTATTCCTAAACGCATTCAGAATTTAGGGTATAAATTTAATTTTATCGATGCAAGCACCGCATTGAAAGACCTTAAGAACAGGAAAATTTAAGTATTTAACCCAATTGGTTTTCTCCTGTCTTGCGACCGGTGCAAATCCTGTCAAATTGGAGTAACTTTCGATGCTTAATCGAATTGGTCTGCTCTTGCTGGAAGTTTTCAAAAATGGTAAATTCAGAGGAGTAAATTTCTCCATCTATAATAGATAATCGGCTGTAATGCTTTTCCATAATGCTTGTTTTTGTTAGAATTCCTAAATTCATCTACAAAATTAGTTTTCAAACATATGGTACAAATTAAGAGTCGATTAAATTTTGATTAATAAACCAAAAGTTGATACCAGCTTTTTATTTTTTACCAATCAGTTAAACAGTTAATCCTATTCGTTTAAATTTCAATTTTTTTCTACTTTTGCAAAAATTTAGACATCACTGCCATGTGCAATGATTAAAACATAAAAATTGAACCATGATAGAAAATGTATTAAAGGAAATTAAGGATGTTATTGATTATCCGAGTGTGACTGTATTGATGAAGACGCATAGAACCCATCCTGAAAACAAGAAAGACTCTACTAAGCTTAGAAACTTATTGAAAGAAGCTGAAAACCGTTTACTGGAAGAATTCAATAAAAGAGAAGTTGGGGCTGTGTTAGATAATCTCAAGAAGTATGAGGATGGTTTTGACCACAATTTAAACCTGGATAGCTTGGTGATTTTTGCAAATAGAGATACTGCCAAACATGTTAGACTGCCTATTGAGGTGGATAATCGTGTTATAATCGACAGGAATTTTGCTACCCGGGATCTTGTAAGGGCTCTCCATAAGTCTGAGCATTACTACATCCTCAGATTAAATCTTAATGAAGTTCAGCTTTTTGAAGCATTTGCTGACAGACCCGTGAGGGAGCTTAGAGGAAATGGCTTTCCAATTCAAAATGAACTCTACAATACAGATACCCTAAAAAGATCGATGGGAGAAAAACAGGATAACATGAGCAGAGAGTTCATAAATCGTGTTGATAAAACGCTTCAGGAATTCCATAAGGAACATCCGGCAGGAGTGGTAATTACCGGCGCAGATAGAAACATTGCCTTTTTTCATGAGGTATGCGATAACAAGAGAATCATCATCGGAGAGATTAAAAAGAACCTGGACAGCTTGTCGGCTTACGAAATGGTTAAAGAGGCATGGCCAGTAGCATTAGAGCACATTAGAAAGTCTAAATCTGAGGCTTTAGATAATTTAGGACAAGCAGTTGGTCAAAATAAATTTGCTACAGACCTGAATGATGTCTGGACCATGGTAAATCAGGGAAGAGGAGACGTATTATTGGTAGAAGATGACTTTTTTCAGCCGGCGAGAATATTGGAAAGCGGCAGACTGGAATTGGTAGAGGATCAGAACGAACCCGGGGTAATTGATGATATTATTGATGAATTGATGGAAGTGCATTTAAGTATGGGCGGAAACGTTGTATTCTTAGATAATGGACAACTGGAAAAACATCAGGGAATTGCACTTACCTTGAGATATTAGTCACAAGCAAAAAGCAAATAACATTAGCTACAAAAAAAGGGGCCTCAATCGAAGCCCCTTTTTTTATGTTCTTTTTAAACTTTTTGAATCACAATACTTGAGGCTCCACCCCCACCATTGCAAATAGCAGCACAACCGTAGGTACCGTTTTTAAGCTTCAATATATTGGCAAGTGTCCCGGTAATCCTTGTTCCTGATACACCTATGGGGTGTCCAAGAGATACCGCACCACCAAATACGTTTACTTTTGATTCGTCTAGTTGTAGTGACTGATTAAAGGCAAGTGTTACTAAGGAAAAAGCCTCATTGACCTCCCAGAAATCAATGTCTGAGATACTCAATCCAGCTTTATTGATTGCTGCTCTGGCTGCACTTGGTGGGGTAGTGGTAAACCACTTGGGCTCCTGTGCAGCATCAGCAAAACTCAAAATTTTAGCTAATGGTTTTAGTCCTAATTCTTCTAATTTTTTACCGCTAATTAATACTACAGATGCAGCACCATCATTAATGGTCGAAGAGTTGGCTGCAGTTGCAGTACCTTCTCTGCCAAATGCAGGCCTCAAAGCACCTACTTTCTCAAATTTTACTTTTCTGAATTCCTCATCCTCGTTCATTATCACTGGATCCCCTTTTCGCTGAGGGATGCTAACCGGAGTGATTTCTTCAGCCAGATAGCCCTTTTCTGTAGCTTCTGCAGATCTTTTATATGACTGAATCGCAAAGCGGTCCTGTTCCTGTCGGCTGATATTGAATTTTTCCGCAGTTAAGTCAGAGCTAACACCCATTGCATTGTGGTCATAGGCGTCGGAGAGACCATCTCTTTGCATTCCGTCAATTAATTTGCCCCCCCCGAATTTGTAGCCAAATCTGGCCTTGTCCAGATAGTAAGGAATGTTGGACATACTTTCCATTCCTCCGGCAATGACTATATCATTTTGTCCTGTCATTATTGACTGAGCACCAATCATTATTGATTTCATTCCTGAGGAACAAACTTTATTTATTGTGGTACAAGGTACGGAATTTGGAATATTAGCTCCCAATGCTGCCTGCCTGGCAGGGGCCTGACCAAGGTTGGCAGATATTACATTCCCAAAAATCACTTCATTGATCTGATCAGATTGCAAACCCGCTCTTTCGATTGCTGCTTTGATGGCTAAAGATCCTAATTGAGGTGCTGTAAAACCTGCTAATTTTCCACCAAAACTTCCAAAAGGAGTCCTGGCGTAAGATAAAATATATACTTCGTTCATTTTGATATGGTTATAGGTTTAAAATTCAATTCTTTATAACAACAGGCTAATGTAGCTGTTGTTTTATTTATTTGCACTAATTATCACTAGATTTCTGATTTAAATAAAAACTCAATTTCCGGGTGCGCTTCCTGAACCCTTTGCAGAGCCCATTGTGATTCTGCCAGAAATACCAGTTGCCCTTTTTTATCAAGGGCAAGGTTGTTTTTTCTCCGTTGTTCAAAAGCTTTTAGTTCTTCCTTGTTTTTTGAGTGCACCCAACATGCTTTATATATAGATACCGGCTCATAATCACATTTTGCTCCATATTCGTGTTCGAGTCTGTATTGGATGACTTCAAACTGCAGTGCTCCTACTGTTCCTATGATTTTTCGGTTGTTGTCTAATTTGGTAAAAAGCTGAGCCACACCCTCGTCCATCAGTTGGTCTAAGCCTTTGTCCAGTTGTTTTGTTTTCATCGGATCTTTATTGACCACGTACCTGAATTGCTCTGGACTAAAATTTGGGATTCCAATAAATTTGAATAATTCTCCCTCAGTTAGGGTGTCACCGATTTTGAAATTGCCGGAATCGTACAAACCAATGATATCTCCCGGGAAAGCCTCATCTACTATTGATTTTTTTTCTGCCATAAAAGCAGTTGGATTAGAAAAACGCATCTGTCTCCCTAGTCGAACATGCTGATAATTGACATTTCGTTCAAATTTGCCTGAGCAGATTCTAAGAAAGGCGATCCTATCTCTGTGCCTTGGGTCCATATTGGCATGGATTTTAAAAATAAAACCCGAGAAATCTTTTTCTAACGGTTCCACAGTTCGGCTATCTGTCTTACGAGCGAGTGGGCCGGGAGCAATACTGATAAAGCAATCCAATAATTCTTTAACTCCAAAATTATTGATTGCACTTCCGAAAAAAACCGGGTTGAGTTTACCTTCCCGGTACTTCTCGATATCTAAAGTAGGATAAACCGTTTCTATGATTTCCATTTCTGACCTCAATTCATCAGCCGCATTTTCTCCAAGCTGCTTTTCAAGTTCGTCGCTATCTAAATCTGATATAACAACTGTGTCTTCCTCCTCTTGTTTCCCATGTGGTCTGAAGAGATTGAGTTTACCCTCAAATATATTATAAACCCCCTTAAGTCTTTGTCCCATACCAACGGGCCAACTTAGGGGACAGACCTTCATACCCAATTTTTCTTCTATTTCATCCAGTAGTTCAAATCCGTCTAGACCTTCTCTGTCTAGTTTATTGATAAAAACAATCATGGGTGT
>SLKL01000373.1 GCA_007134625.1 Saprospiraceae bacterium | reverse complement strand
TCGAAAGTGGCCGAGATAATTTTACAAATATTGAATTTCCAGAATTTGGGGATTATATCGTTGAGTTGTTTTCTAATACTCAGGGTGATTGTGGAAAATCTGCTTTGGGTTTTATTCATTTCATTGATACGACAACTGTAATTCTCGATATTGATCTTCTTGAAAAAGAGTGCGTGGGCAATGAGGTCTTTCTTAAAATAGGGAGTACTTTTATATTAAGCGAAGCTGTGGAAGATGAATTTGATGTAAATTGGATTGTCGTCACTTCTTCTAACGACAGCATTGTTATAGCAGATGACACGCTTCAAATCCGTTTAGATGGGATTACTAACTTTGATGTAATTCTGAGATCAGAAGGATTTACTGATTGTGTTTTTAAAGAGGTACTTAAATTCGATTTTGATTTGATTGAAATTCCTGGACGGGGAGACAGTCTGGAAGTTTGTTTAGGTGACACCCTTTCGCTTTTTCCGGCAGCGCCTTTGGATTTTGAATACGTATGGAGTCCTGCTTTAGGATTTATCAGTTCGCTTACTGAACCTGATCCACTTGTAAGCCCTAATCAGAGTGCACTGTATTCTGCCAGTATTAATTCAGCAAATTGTAGTGCGGAGCATCTGGTTTATGTGGAAGTGATTTCGGGGCCTGTAATTGAGTCTGTTTCAGCCGATCCACCTGTCCTTTCTGAAGCAGGTGAAAGCTTTTTAAATGCTAATATTTCAGGTGACCTCACTTCCATCTTATGGAGTCCAGCTGAGTTTCTCGACGATCCGTCAGTGAGTAATCCCATCGCATCAATTGAAGAGACAACTTCTTTTGTGGTGGAAGTAATTGATGCTTTCGGCTGTGTAGATAGTGCTGAAATCACTATATTTTTTGAGCAAAGACCCTGTGCCCCGCCGTTTGTATTTCTTCCCAATGCTTTTAGTCCGAACGGGGATGGAGTTAATGATGTACTATACGTTAGAGGTGAGGGAGTACTCAATATGGAGCTATGGATTTATAATCGCTTTGGTCAACAAGTTTTTTACAGTGATGATCAGAGCAGGGGATGGAATGGTGATTTCCGGGGTGAGGATATGCCACCGGGAGTTTATGCTTATCATTTAGTAGTGGAGTGTACGAATGGAGAAGTAAATGAGCTTAGTGGCAATATTAATTTAATAAGATAAAAAAAGGCATTGAACAAATGCTCAATGCCTTTAAAATTATTTCAGATAGTTCATTATATCTTTACATCCCTGACTATTATTTTACTTTAGCTACAATCTTGCTAAAATCCTCGGGATGGTTCATGGCTAAATCTGCAAGAACTTTTCTGTTCAATTGAACATCTTTTTCTTTTAAAGCGTGGATGAAAGAACTGTAATTCATTCCTTCCTGTCTTACAGCTGCATTAATTCTTGCAATCCATAAGTTTCTGAATGTACGCTTTTTGTTTTTTCTATCTCTGTAAGCATACTGCAAAGCTTTTTCAACAGCATTTTTTGCTACAGTATATACGTTTTTACGAGCACCAAAGTAACCCTTGGCCTGTTTTATTATCTTTTTTCTTCTCCTTCTGGATGCAACAGAGTTTACTGACCGTGGCATGGTTTATTATTTTATGGTTATTTAATTTTTATCCTCCTATGGCTAAAAGTCTTTTTACTCTTTTTAGCTCAGACTTGTGCACAAGTACACTATCACGTAGTCTTAATTTACGCTTTTTAGTCTTTTTCCTTCCAAGGTGACCGGTATTGGCCTGGAATCTTTTAACCTTCCCGGAACCGGTAACTTTAAACCTTTTCTTAGCAGATGAATGCGTTTTTAACTTAGGCATAATAATTGTGTTTTTTCAATGCGGCTGCAAAGATAAATAAATAAATGGATATGAAACTAAATTAGAAAAAATTAATTTAATTTTTCTTTGGAGCGATCATTACGATCATTCTTTTACCCTCCATTTTTGGCAAACTTTCCGCGGTGCCATATTCCTCTAATTCCTTTATAAAGCGCAGTAGAAGTAATTCCCCTCTGTCCTTAAATACAATAGTTCTTCCTTTAAAATGTACAAAAACCTTCACTTTAGCTCCGTCTTCAAGGAACCCCTTAGCGTGTTTTAATTTAAAGTCAAAATCGTGATCGTCAGTATTCGGTCCAAAACGAATTTCTTTTATTACTGTTTTGGCTGATTTTGCCTTAATTTCTTTTTGCTTCTTTTTCTGTAAGTAGAGGTGTTTTTTGTAATCAGTAATTTTACAGACAGGAGGATTTGCTTTTTCAGAGATCATTACCAAATCAAGCCCCATCTCTTCTGCCCATTGCCTGGCGGCTTTTGTGGGATAAACTCCTGATAAAATAGTAGTCCCTATTACTTCACTAATATCTTCCAAATTATCTCCTACCAATCTTATTTCCGGTACCCTAATCCGATGATTTATAGGAGCGTCGTCTTCTTTTTTTCTTCTTGGGGTAAATCTTCTTCTAGCCAAATTTTTAATTTTATTAACAAATGTATATCTTTTTTCTGATATAATAAAATCTATTGCTCTATTCTACATCTGAGCTTACATTTTCATTGATTGCAATAGTAGTTTGCTGTGTTTCTTTGTCTAAATTGACGATGAAAGCTGTTCCATCTTTAGGATTATTATTGAGAATAAACTCTGCAAGCGGATCTTCAATGTATTTTTGTATTGCCCTGTGCAGTGGTCTTGCACCGTATTGCGGATCAAAACCCTTTTTTGCAATATACTCTTTTGCTTCCTCTGAAAGAGATAATTTGTAATCAAGGGTGTTCAATCTACTGAATAAATCCTTCAATGTGATGTCAATAATTTCGAATATTTCTTCTTGTCCAAGACTGTTAAATATAACTACATCATCAATTCTGTTAAGAAATTCAGGAGAAAAGGTTTTCTTCAAAGCATTGGTAATAACAGACTTTCTGTGATCCTCAGATCCCTCAATCCTCGCTTTTGTAGCAAAGCCGACTCCTTGACCAAAATCTTTTAAGTCACGAACTCCTATATTTGAGGTCATAAGTATAAGTGTATTTTTGAAATCCACTTTTCTCCCCAGACCATCAGTTAGTACTCCATCGTCCAGAACTTGCAACAAAATGTTGTAGATGTCCGGATGTGCTTTTTCGATTTCATCTAATAGTATAACAGAATAGGGCTTCCTTCTGACCTTTTCAGTTAATTGGCCACCTTCTTCATATCCTACATATCCGGGAGGGGCACCAATCAAGCGGCTGATGGAAAATTTTTCCATATACTCACTCATGTCTAAACGAATAAGTGCTTCCTCAGAATCAAATATGTATTTAGCTAATGCTTTTGCAAGCTCAGTTTTTCCAACTCCGGTAGGACCTAAAAATATAAAGGTTCCAATAGGCTTTTTGGGGTCTTTCAGACCAACCCTATTTCTTTGGATGGCTTTAGTAACTTTGGTGATGGCTTCATCCTGACCAATTATGACTTTTTGAAGGTCTTCCTTCATGCCCACCAACTTCTTACTTTCACTTTGGGCTACCCTTTTTACCGGTATGCCGGTTACCATAGCCACGATTTCAGCAATATTATCTTCATTTACAGGATATCTGTGAGATTTTGATTCTTCTTCCCATTCATCCTTGGCTATATCCAATTGACGCAATAGCTTTGTTTCCTGATCCCTCAGGTCAGCAGCTTTTTCATATTGCTGTCCTTTTACCGCTTTGTTTTTATGCTCGCGGACTTCTTCTATTTTTTGCTCTAATTCCTCAATATGCTTGGGTACGTGTATGTTTTTCAAATGCACCCTTGCGCCTACTTCATCCATTATATCTATCGCCTTGTCCGGTAAAAACCTGTCCGTTATGTATCTTTCACTCAGTTTTACACAAGCCTGAATGGCTTCATCTGAATAAATTACATTATGAAACTCTTCGTACTTAGGCTTTAGGTTTTTTAGTATGGTAATGGCTTCATCGGGCGATGGTGGATTGATAAGCACTTTCTGGAATCTCCTGTCCAATGCGCCATCTTTTTCTATATACTGTCTGTATTCATCCAAAGTTGATGCACCAATACACTGCAGCTCGCCTCGAGCAAGTGCAGGCTTGAAAATATTAGAAGCATCCAAAGACCCTGTGGCTCCACCGGCTCCAACTATAGTGTGTATTTCATCAATAAATAAAATAACATCACGTGATTTTTCCAATTCATTCATGATGGCTTTCATCCGCTCCTCAAACTGACCCCGGTACTTTGTACCTGCGACAAGAGCCGGCAGGTCAAGCATGACAATCCGCTTATTGAAAAGTGTACGTGAAACTTTTTTGTCCTTGATAGCTAAAGCCAATCCCTCAGCAATTGCTGTTTTACCAACTCCGGGCTCTCCAATCAATATTGGATTGTTCTTTTTTCTTCTTGACAAAATTTGAGAGACGCGTTCGATTTCCTTTTCCCTACCTGTTATTGGGTCCAGGCTACCTTCTTCTGCTAATTTAGACATATCTCTACCGAAATTGTCTAAAACAGGAGTCCGCGACTTAGTCTGTGTTTTTCTGGTGTATCTCCCGGAACCCCCTTGATCTTCCATCGGCATATCAGGACCGGTGGAACTCTGAGAATACAAGCCTGAATCCAGGAATTTTTGTTCGTGAGATGCATATTCCAGTTCCGATCTGAAACTCTCGTAGTCGATTTCGAAATCCTCAAGTGCTCTCGATGCCGGGTTGTCTCTATGCTTTAATACAGATAACAGCAAGTGTTCGGGACTGATCTCTTCATGACCGAATTCCTTGGCTTCGAGAAAGGTAACTTTCAAAACACGTTCAGCATGTTTGTTTAAAGGTAAATTACCTACATTCACACGTGTTTGTTCTTCAGTTGGAGTTCCCGCAAGCTGTTCAATTTTTTCTTTGAGTTCGTCAAAATCAATATTCATTGACTTTAAAACTGTAACTGCAAGGTTTTGGTCATCTCTGATCAAACCCAATAATAGGTGTTCTGTGCCAATATAAGGAGAACCTAGCCTTAGTGCTTCCTCCCGACTTTGACTGATGATTTTCTTTACTTTATTTGAAAACTTTCTATTCATTTCTTTATATCTGGTGCTTTTGTATAATATTCAGTGATAAAATCATTCCAAACGATAAATGGTGTTAAAATGGCAGTTTTAGTGATTGTTAGCTATAATTTGTCTGTGATTTTTACCCTTGTTGAATTAATCATTTTTTTATCTGCCATAATGTCACAATCTAAAACAGTCTGAAAATGAAGTTGTTTTGAATCATGTGCAATGCTTTGTATTTTAAGATTATTATTGCAAAAAAATGAAAAAATCCTGTATTGTCAAAGACTAACTCAATTTTAAATCTTTTTTTAACTAAAACCGAGGGCACATGTCTAATTCATTACTGTATTCTCCCATGATGGAAAGGCTGATTTCAAAAATTCCCTGCCGTTTGTTGTAGTTTTGAAGGTCATCAAGTGATAGGTCATAACTCAGACCAATACTTATTCCCTCAATCTCAAACCCGATTAGAAATGATAAATCTCTGAATTTATAGGTGTCAAGATTGTTGTTCACTCTTCC
>SLKL01000027.1 GCA_007134625.1 Saprospiraceae bacterium | reverse complement strand
TTATTGTGTCCAGATACTTTCGTACATCTTGTGTCTTCCGGGTACGATTAATGATGTTACACAGCGCGTCTGATTGCCGTAGGGCACCTGATTTCCTCTCCCTGCAAGGCTGCAAGTCGGACTGATGGGAAAGTAAACTCCGACGCTCATCTCAAACATATTGTTGAGGTAGTTTCTCAGGCCGGAGAGGTTGCTCGAGTAGGCCAGTCCCAGTTCCACCCTCGCTCCATTGGGGATGGTCCATCCAAATTCCATATTGAAGGTCAGCCAGTTGGTATTGACCCCTTCTTCCGGTCTTCGATTGGTGTGGTAATACACTCCTGCAGCCAAAAATCTGTTAAAGGAGGCCCGCATACCAGCTTGCACATAGGAAATTTTGGATTGCATTTCGGCTACTACCAAAGGGCGTATGGCGACAAATTGTCTGTTGTTCATCCACGGAATGAATTCCCAGCTGGCAAAAAAGCCGTATCTCGCAGGGATTTTTACACCGGTACCGAGCACCGACTCCTCATTTCCCGTAAAGTCACCTTTTTTCAGTGAAAAAGTATTGTGAAAAGACAGCCCGTACAAAATAGTACCCGAGCGCGCATTGGTATGATCAAGTAATATCCTGTGTACAACACCCGCAGCAGGCGTCATAAACCAATTTGAATAGCCCTCATTGGGTGGCACGAAAGCAGTAGGATTGGCGATACCCATGCGGTCAAAAAGTCCGTATTTGGGGTCGAGCTGATCCGAAAAAGTGAGCCGGCTGTAGTCTATGCTGTTTTGCGACCACTGCAAGCCCGCACCTATACGTATATTGTGCCAGGAATCGCCCACAGCAAAGGGAACCGTACCAGCGAATCGGAAACCCAGATCAATCCTCCTCAGTATTCCCTCACCTTCTTCATTAAACCCCATATTCATTCCATAATCAAAAATGGAACAGGGCATACTCTCCTCCAGACTAAACCTGCCTGACCGAAAAGCCCGTACATCCGATGCTGCCCATTGATTTTTAAATGCCGCCTGGAAACCAAATCCCCCTTTATAACCCACCAATGCCGGATTAAAAGAAGATTCATTGTGATAAAATTGATTGAAAAAAGGATCCTGTGCACTCAGCCACGGCAGACTGAAACATCCAAAACAAAATAGGGTAAGCCAAATGGCAATGTGTTTAGTGTTCTTCATCAAATATGATATTTGCAGGGCTAAGGTAGGGAAAAAATAGTTGAAAATTGTTATTTACGAAGGAATAAAAACTTTTGACTGTAATTCTAAATGTTAAAAAAATAAACCATTCTGCTTTTTGAGTTCATTAAATCTATTGACAAATAAATTTTAATTGATTTACAATTTTTTGAAATCGGTATTCTTGGTCTTCAAAAAATAAATTACCCAAAATAGCCTCTTGTTTAAGACCATCGGAAAGGATATCAGCAAAACATTCAACCAAATAATTTTGGACATCTTTATTAGCTATTTTTACTTCTTCAACCCAATTCGTTGTATAATTTTATAAGTATATGATGTCTTCAAAATCATGACTTGTCCGGGGATCTTTTGTCCCCCTGTCATAAAATGCTGAGAATTTTGTTGCTAAATAATAAGGAAGGGACAAACACCTTATTTCAATATCATCCAGTGTAATATATATAAGGTTTTTAAATCCAGGCTTAAACCATGGATTAGCAGGAGCCCATCCTACAGCCTTTGTAGCCATTAAATCCACCTTTACGTCCTCATAGCGAAAACGACATAATACTTGGTCTTCACTGGACTGATAAAATCCTCTTATTAATAATTCTTCCCGGATTTTTTCGAGCTCAACAAACCCGGCAATTTCCATACTAATGTCGATATCCTTAGTAGGGCGCACATCATCTGCAGCTGGATCATTTATATAATAACTCACTACAGCTCCTCCTACATACACTACCTTTTCATTTAATGTGCCTAAAGCATGCGCAATTTTTTTGGTAGCAGCTTTGTTAATCAGCGTATTTTTTAGCATAAGCGTTTCTTTAATTCTTTGATAGCCTGATTTTTTTCTCTTGCTTTTCCTATCCTCAATGTATCACATAAGGTCATGTACTCATAAAAATCAGGGTCCTTTGAGCAGGCTTCAGGTAATTTTGGATGAAGCGGCTCAATGGATTCTCCACGCACTGTTCCATCACCAAATGGCCAAACAAAAGACTCGTTGTTAACGATATATTGATTTAAAGGAGGTGCAGCATGGGCAGTAGGCATACCTCTGACCCTGGTACCGGGAATTTGAGGATATACATACCGAAGGCCATACTGCAAAAAATCGAGAATGGATTGTTTCATTAAACGCTTTTTGTCTTTAGCAATAAGACCGGCAATGACTGAGCGGTTAAGACTTTCACTGATTTCACTTGCACTAATACCCAATTCTATGGATAAATCTTTCATCATCCAGGGAATATCCTTTTTAGCTGCAATTTTTAGCAAAACAACTATATCATGCGGTCGCATTCCACGATGGTTCTTCATAACTTAAAACATTTAATGAGGCAAAGATACAAATTAATTCGCAATTCGCGAATTGCGAATTAATTTTAGGAAGAGTTATTTTACTGATTTACTTTCCTCACTTTTAATATTCATTCATAGATAGGGTTTAAAAACAGGGATCTAAAAAATTAGTACCTGTAATGGAACATAATCAAAATAATTAGGCTGTGATATAAACTAATGGTGGTTCAAATTCTGTTCATTCTGCAAATCTATCTCGTCTCGTCAATGAAACGAGACGAGACCCAGCCCGCTTGGCTTAAGCAGGTCCAATGAAGATTGATCAGAACTTATCACACTCCACTTAAACTGAGAGGTCTTAAAGCACCTTTTAGTTTCAATACCCCAAAATCAATATTTAGACCTATCACTCAATTTTATGGGGTTCAATCGAACATTAAATTCTAATGATAACATTTAACTTACTCATTATTTTTAGATCAGGGCCATTAATTATATACCTACAACCCTAATCGTTAATATCTTTTCACAAATAAAATCTCTATTTTTGTAAGCCATAATAATTTACAGTGCAGAATCCTCAAAATAAAATAAGATTAATTCGATCTCTATTTAAAGGTAGGGAAGATGTGTTTGCAATACGGTGGGAAAAGGGGAACAAATCTGGTTATATGCCTGCTTATCATTTTGATCCTTTTCGTTTAAGATTACACAAAATGAAAGGGGGTAGTTTTCAAAATTTCACAGAAAAATCCTTACTAAAACTAACAGATGAGCAGATCCAAAAACATCTTGATGGATCACAACAGATAGGAATTTATCCTTTGTTAAAGGATAATACTACCTGGTTTTTGGCAGCTGATTTTGATAAGAATAATTGGCAAAGCGAAGCATTAACCTTCTTAGATACGCTACAACAAAGAAATATTCCTGCCTATTTGGAAAGCTCGCGATCAGTAAACGGTGGGCATGTTTGGATTTTTTTTGATCAGCCCTATCCCGCCATCAGAAGTCGTAAAGTTTTCATTTCACTTTTAGAGCAATCAGGTGTATTTTCTTTATTAGACAAAGGTTCAAGTTTTGATCGGGTTTTTCCAAATCAGGATTTTCTATCCGGTAAGGGTTTTGGTAACCTTATTGCTTTGCCGTTTTATAAACCAACTTTTGAAAATGGAAACAGCTGTTTTGTTGATCCAAATTCATTACAGCCAATCTCCGACCAATGGAGTTTTTTGAAAAGTATTCAAAGAGTGAATACTACCCATTTAGATCAACTATATGACAACTATATTTCCCAAAGTCAAGGGGTAAGTGTATCAGATCAAAATATAGTTAGAGGTGTAAAAGACGATAAGCTAATAATTTCACTTGGTAAAAGAGTGAGGATAAATAAAACTGGTCTAAGTTCGGCTCTAATCCAATATCTTAAAGAAGAATTAAATTTCCCGAATGCTGAGTTTTTTGTTAAAAAGAAATCAGGTAGAAGTACATACCAAACAGATCGCTATTTTAAACTTTATGAAGAAACTGAAAATGAAATTTTTGCGCCAAGAGGGTTTATAGGAAAGCTTTTGAGACATTGTAAAAAATTAAATATCGATTTTGAGTTTATTGATGAGAGAAAACTTAAAACGCCTACTTCTTTCTCATTTAAGGCTACTCTGCGAAGCCATCAGCTTAAAGCGATTAAAGAGGTCTCAAAAAAAGAATTTGGTGTAATAGAGGCACCTCCGGGTGCAGGAAAAACTATTCTGGGACTGAAGATTATATCAGAGAGAAAACAAAATGCACTTATCATTGTACATCGTAATCACCTTTTAGAGCAATGGTTAGATCGTATTGAAGCATTTTTAGGAATTCCAAAAAGAGAGATTGGAATAGTAGGAAAAGGAAAATCTAGGATAGGCAGCAAAATCACGGTCGGCACAATTCAGAGTTTACCAAAACACAAGGAGTTGTTAGAAACGAAGTTTGGAATTATAATAGTTGATGAGTGTCATCATATTCCTGCAAAGACTTTTCGAAATATCATAGAAAAACTTGATACTTATTATCTTTATGGTTTGACAGCCACGCCGTTTAGAAAATACAGTGATGGGAAGATGATTTTCATGTACTTGGGCGAAATAATAACTCAAATTCACCCTTCTGAGATTCAAGAGTATAAACACCCTAAAATAATCATCCGAGATACAGAGCTCGATGTGCCTTTCAACTCCAAAACAGATAATTTTGAAATCTTATCAAAAATTTTGATCCACGATACCGGAAGGAATAAGCTTATTTTTAAGGATATAAAATCTGAGTTAGAAAAAAGCAAAAAGGTTGTCATTATAACAGAACGTAAAGAGCATATTGATACACTATATCTTTATTTGGGGCAGCTTTATGAAACAATAACATTGAGTGGAGAAGATTCTGAGAGTTCACAAAAAACAAAGTGGAAGCTTTTAAAAGAGGGTAATTTTCAGGTTTTAATGACGACCGGTCAGTATTTTGGAGAGGGAACTGACCTTCATAATATTAGTTGTTTATTTTTGGTTTATCCTTTTTCATTTAAAGGTAAACTTATTCAATACATTGGCAGGGTTCAAAGGGCTGAAGTTAACCCCATAATCTATGATTACAAAGATCACAATATTGATTACCTCAATAAGCTTTTTCTTAAACGGAACAGTTTTTACAGAAAAATTGATAGACAGAGAACCTTATTTGAGGATCAGGAGAATGTCATTCCTGACAAAAAAATAGTCTCAAGGATAGAAAAGAATGTAAAAGTATCTATCGACAACTTAGATTTCCATCACGGAGCTGTTTTATTTAAGTTGCCAATAGGTAAGAAATACACAGAACTTACTTTTCAAATTGAAAACTCCGAAATAAGACCGGAATTTGAGGTCTTAAAACCTTACTTTAAAAAAGTATTAAAGTCTGACAAAAT
The DNA here is from genome assembly GCA_007134625.1 of Saprospiraceae bacterium. Lineage (GTDB taxonomy): Bacteria > Bacteroidota > Bacteroidia > Chitinophagales > Saprospiraceae > PWJY01. Next base: position 145 of record SLKL01000027.1, on the reverse strand, counting down.
TAATGTAAAAGTACATGTTGAGTTTGAAAATGAGAATTTGGTATCTCAATCTGCTACCTCACTTGAAATAGATAGGATAAATAAGGAATTTGTTGAAGGTATTAAATTTCAATTTTTAAAAAAAGGATTACTAAAAAAACCCCAC
>SLKL01000091.1 GCA_007134625.1 Saprospiraceae bacterium | reverse complement strand
GCACCTTCCTGACGACCGATGTCGAGGTAAGAGAGGATTTTTTCATATTGGTCATTGGAGGCCTGTGCACCCATCATCGTATCTTCAGCTAATGGATGACCCATTACAATAGCATTTGTTCTATCGATTACCCTTTCCATGAAGCGATCATAGATGTCTTCGTGAACCAAAATTCTACTTGGGCAAGTACACACTTCACCCTGATTTAGTGCAAACATTACTGCACCTTCCACACATTTGTCAAAGAACGCATCATCTGCGTCAGCTATGGATTTCATAAAAACATTGGGGGACTTACCTCCGAGCTCCATAGTCACGGGGATTAGGTTCTGGCTAGCGTATTGCATAATCAGCCTACCGGTTGTAGTCTCTCCGGTAAAGGCTACTTTAGCCACTCTTGAAGAAGTTGCCAATGGCTTGCCGGCTTCTACTCCAAATCCTGTCACTACATTCAATACTCCGGGTGGCAATATGTCCTGAATCAATTCCATCAGCACCATAATACTTGTAGGTGTTTGTTCAGCAGGTTTGACAACTGTACAGCAGCCAGCGGCAAGGGCCGGGGCAATTTTCCAGGTAGCCATAAGCAATGGGAAATTCCATGGGATTATTTGACCCACTACGCCTAATGGTTCCTGAAGAGAAATGCTTACCGTATTGGCATCGTGCTCTGATATTACGCTTTCGTCAGCTCTGATTACACCGGCAAAATATCTAAAGTGATCGACACAAAGTGGTAAATCAGCAGCTCGTGTTTCGCGAATAGCCTTTCCATTGTCAATGGTTTCCACACGTGCGAGCATCTCCAGGTTTTCTTCAATTACATCAGCAATTTTATTGAGCATGTTACTCCTTTCAGCAGCTGAGGTGGTTGACCATGCCGGGAAAGCAGCATGAGCCGCATCCAGTGCTTTTTCAATATCGTCCGCATTTCCTCGAGCAGCTTTGGAAAAAGCTTTTCCATCTATGGGCGATATATTGTCAAAATACTCTCCTGAAGAAGGAGCGACCCATTTACCACCTATATAGTGATCGTATTTTTCTGCGATTTTAGGTCTTTCAACCGCTTGTGTTTGATTTAAAGTTAAAACAGTCATAATTAATTCATTTTTGTTACGCTGCAAATATCTTTTATGTAATTTGTAAAAAATATCATTATCTTAGCAAATGATCATACGATCTTACCATTTGAAAAAATCATTACTTTGAGGAATCCGGTTCCATGGCGGTCAGAAAAAGATTTAAAAACCCTGGTAGAAAACAGGGTCATCTTTGGTTTTGAAAATTGTGAACTCAATATTTTTGAAACACATCAGGAAGCAGAAAACGTACACCTGACCTTCAATAGCTTTGTACTTACTGCAATGTTGAAAGGCAAAAAGAATATGGCATTGGGTAACACCTCTTTTTTTGATTATTTGCCCGGGGAAATGGTAATTGTTCAGCCCGAGGAGGTGATGAGAATCAATTTTCCAACAGCCACCATGGAGGACCCTACTCAATGTGTAGCACTCAGTATTTCTGAAGAATCTATACAGGAGACTTTTGAGATGATGAATGAAAAATATCCACGTTTGATGTCGGGTAATAAATGGGAGCTGGATAAATCTTTTTTTCATCTGCTGGGCAGGGAGGATTTAAATAAAATTGTCAATCGCTTTATCAATCTGGCGATATCTGACAATTCAGGCGAGAAGGATGTAATAGCAAAGTTCACTTTAAAGGAGATGCTCATCCGACTTTCGCAAACTCAAGCAAGGCATTTACTTGAAGCTACCCTGAATTCTAAAAAGGATTCCAACCCACTTTTTCATGTAGTCAATTATATAAAGACCAATATCACTGAAAAATTCAGCCTGAATGGGTTGAGTAAGATGGCTTGTTTAAGTCCGACTCACTTTAGCCGTTTATTCAAACTGGAGACGGGAATGACCCTGACTGAATTCATTCAATACGAGCGCTTGAAAAAAGCAAAAAAGCTTCTCATAGCCTCCGATTTTTCCGTCAGGGAAATAGCTTTCAGGTCCGGTTTTACAGATGTTAATTTTTTCAATCGGGTGTTCAAAAGAGAATTGGGAATTACACCGACTGATTTTCGGGTGAGTAGGTAGTTGGGGTTTATAATAATCTGAGTTAGAATATCCAACCTAATTTATTAAAATCAGATACATGACCTCCTTAGGTCCTTCCAATTCTTTATCCCCCTTTTTCTCAATTCTGAAATGAGATAGACAAAAAGAAAGGATGTACTTAGCGCGTCACCTATAGCAGTATGCTCTTCCTCAATAGGTAAATTTAGCTTTTTGAAAATGGCACTTAAGGTCAACTCCCCTTTTTTTAGTTCATCCGGATTTCGATAATCTGGGTCAGCCCTTACCAAAAGTTTTGAGGTATCCAAGACCGGATTGTGGAGGGAGTAAAGACCATGGCGGGAGGCCGTCTCTTTTATTATCTGAAAATCAAATGCGGAGAAATGTCCAACCCAAACAGCATTCCCTGCCATTTTTAAAAAGCGAATAAGTCCTTGTTTCTCTTCTATTTTATTTTCCTTTTCCCGGGAGGGTAAGATCTCGTGGATAGCGATCGTTTCCGATCGATAAAACTCCTGCCGAATTTTTATTTCAAGAGCCAAATCTGTGCGGATTTGCTTTCCAAAACAGGGGATGGCACCAATGGATAAAATTTTATCCTCTTTGGGATTAAGACCTGTGCTCTCAATATCCATCACGACAAAAGGAATTTTATCAATGGGAGTTTTACTTACAGGTAGAGACGGTTTCAGAGCGGAGTACCAATTCCAGTCGGGGCTGTTTTCTTTTCCAAATAGTTGTTGAATTTTTGAAATCATGGAACAATGCCTGTCTTATAACGGATCTTGACTATCTGTTGTAAATCTGAGATTACTGAAAATACCCTTTTTAATTTCTGCCTGTCTGATTTAGTAAGGCTATCCGGTTGTATATATCGTCCGCTGTCTGAATTAAGGAACCCATTCTCAAACCTCAGGTTCAATAAATAATTGTAGGCCTCTGCAGCTTCCTCTAAAATGGTTTTATTTGATGAGTCAGACTCTGCCAATTGCTTGAGTCTCTTGATGGTATTTACTTCTGTTATTCCCGAATCTAAAGCCAGTAGTCTCGCACAATCTACCAATGGTAGCTGCGCTCTAAGTTTAAGGTCAAACTGATCTTTATAAAACCCGTCTTTCTCCAAAACCAGGTTACGGAAAAAAGAAAGTGGAGCTGGGGTTTTAAGCGCATCTTTTGCAATCAAAACCTTGAAAATATCAGCATTTTTTAACCGCTCGTTTAAAAATGACCTTAATTTTTCACCAAGCTCAGTATCACCTTCTGAGACCCTGAAGTCAAAAAAGATGGTAGAGTTCAGAACAGCCTTAGGTTCAGGCGTGCTGATCCATTGATCAAAAAGCACTTTCCATTCTTCTAAGCTTAAGCACCATTTTGGATTGCTTGCCATGATTCCTGCCGGGTCTTTTTCAAAACCCGCTTTTTCCAGTAAGTCTGCAATCCTTTCAGCTAAGCCGAGGAAGAACGCTTTATCCTCTGCTTTTTCTACAATTAAAGCATGATCCTGATCAGTAAACAAAACTTGTTCCCTCCTGCCCTGGCTTCCCAGAGAGAGCCATGCATATTTGCCTCTGTTTTCCCCTTTTTCCATTGAAAATTGGATCAACTTTTTGAGTAGTAAGTCATTGAGAAGTGAACTGATCTCGCAAACAGATTGGACAGGGATTTTTTGATTGATATATCGCTTTAATAGAAATTGCGCCTTAATTCGTAAATCCCTTAAAGTTTCCCAATCTTTAGCCTGACTCATCTCACGGAAAATAACAGCCGGATTATTTCCTTGCTCTAACAGTAAGTCGTGCTCTGTGAGCATACCTTCTGCCGGACTATTATCATCACCACTCGAAGTGATGCAAAGATGGTGAACACCATTTTGTAGCATCTTTATCAGGTATTCAGAATAAGTGAGACCCGGCAAAGAACAGACTACAGGACTGCTGGCAATTAGCTTAACGGGATCTTCAATTGACCTGAATCCCGTACCTATTTTTGTCCTTAAATCCTTGTCAGTAAGGATACCAATGGGATGCTTTTTTTCATTACAGACAATAATTGATCCTACACCGGCTGAACTCATCAAGATAGCAGCCTCTTTAATGGTGGATTCAGGCATACAGGAAATCACACTTTTTCGTCCGTCAATGATCAAGGCATCCGGCCTAAAATTAAGGTTTTGATCAGCAATAATAGTACCGCCGGCTGCACGGAAAGGAGTTCCTTTTATGGGGACCCCGGCTGCGAATCCTGATGTAAAATACAGTGCCAGATTATTTTCAGTTTTTAGGATGTTTTTTAACAACTTAGTCGGGATGCAATATAGCAGACTATTTTCCTCAGCAATCGCATCTGCCTTGTACTCATCTTCTGCTAGTATCGCCCTGACTCCGAAAATATCTCCCTCATCGCACACATCAAACAGTTCGCCGCTGGGACTAATTATTCTAATGCTCCCCTGACGGACGACATAGATGAAGTCCCCTGCTTGCTGCCCGGATTCAAAAACCTTTTTCCCCGATTCAAAAAATTGAATAGACAGTTCTCTTGACAAAATGGCAAGGCCTTCATTGCTCACTTTATCAAATGGTGGCCACTTGATAAGGAAATCCGCAACCCTTGAATGAATCAGGTTTTCTGCCATGGCTGCTTAATAATTACCAGCCCTTATTTCTTCAGCCCTGTCCTTAATGACATCTACCACTTGCGGATCCAATAGCGTTGACGTATCTCCAAGGTTGGAGGTATCTCCTTCAGCAATTTTTCTCAAAATCCTCCTCATGATTTTACCGGACCTCGTCTTGGGCAAACCCGGTGTAAACTGCACCACTTCAGGTTTAGCTATTTTTCCGATTTCATCTACTACTGACTGAATAATTTCAGCCCTAAGTGATTCGGGGTCTTCTATCTGCTCTTTTAGGGTCACGTAGGCATATATGGCCTGACCTTTTATCTCATGCGGGAAGCCCACTACTGCGGATTCAGCTACTTTATTATTGGTGTTGATGGCATTTTCAATTTCTGCCGTACCAAAACGATGACCTGAAACATTGATGACATCATCTACCCGTCCGATAATGCGGTACATACCGTTTTTATCCCTTTTGGCACCGTCACCGGTAAAATAGTAGCCCTTATAGTGAGAAAAATAAGTCAATTTACATCTTTCGTGATCGCCATAAGTAGTCCGTAAAATTGAAGGCCACGGGAATTTAACACATAGGTAACCCTCTTTTTCATTTTCTGTAATCTCATTGCCATCTGCATCTAAAAGCACGGGTTGTATCCCGGGTAAAGGGTAGCCGGCATGGCTCGCTCTCATTGGAGAATGTGCACCGAGTCCGCTAATCATTATCCCCCCGGTCTCAGTTTGCCACCAGGTATCTACTATTGGACACTTGCTTTTTCCTACCAATTGATAATACCAGTTCCAGGCTTCCTCGTTTATGGGTTCTCCTACAGTACCCAAGACCTTAAGGGAATCCAGACTGTAACTCAATACG
>SLKL01000201.1 GCA_007134625.1 Saprospiraceae bacterium | reverse complement strand
TGGGAGGTCTCAAAGCCGTCATTTATACCGATACTTTCCAGTGGATTATTTTAATGGGAGGTTTGATTGGCATTGGCATTCCTGTGGGATATATTGCGGTAGGTGGCTATTCTGCTATAGTTGAAACCTTGCCCGGTGAATTTTTAACACTGAGTAATATCAGTTGGCAAACTATCATCAATTGGGGGGTAACGATAATTCCTATTTGGTTTGTCGGTATGACATTATATCAACGGATTTACGCAACAAAAGATAAGAAATCTGCCCAACGCGCATGGTATTTTGCCGGTTTTCTGGAATGGCCGTTAATGGCTTTTATGGGAGTTATTTTGGGCTTATTTGCCCGTGTTGCCTTTGAAAATGGAATGTTTGCAGAGTTGGGGTTTGCCGCCGGGTCAGACATTGATCCGGAAATGGGTTTGCCGCTGTTTTTGAGAACAGTCTTACCGATTGGGTTAATGGGATTGATGCTGTCCGCCTTTTTCTCAGCCGTACTTTCCACAGCAGATAGTTGTTTAATGGCAGCCTCGGGCAATATTTTTACAGATATTCTGGATAAAATCTATAAAATGCCTACTGACTCCACGAGTATTTTAAGAATTTCTCAGTTGATAACTTTGATCATAGGCTTTTTGGCACTACTCATTGCCGTATCTATGGAAAATGTATTAGAGCTCATGCTTTATTCCTACGCTTTCATGGTTAGTGGATTATTCGTTCCCGTCATCACAGGCTTGTATTGGAAAAAGGCAACTTCAAAAGGCGCTTTTGCCGCTATGCTTGGAGGTGGCTTGACAACCCTTTTACTTATCATAAGTCAGGTGAATCTACCACTCGGACTTGATGCCAATGTATATGGTCTAACCTTTTCTGCCATTCTTATGGTGGTGGTATCAACTATGGATAGAAAAATCATTCCTTGTACTAACCAAAAATAGGCTATCATTTAACTGTGAAGGAAAGATTTGTTAAACTGAGTGAAATTAGTTTTAATAAAGGGTAAAAAGTCAATAGAAAATGTTGCCTGATTCTTAAAAAAATACTAAACCTTGATAATTTTTTAGCTAAAATTTTTTTTCAAGTAATTTTGAATTCCTTGCACTAACTCCCTAACACGCTTCTCTTTTTTTTGGAGGGGTTAAAATAAAAAAAATGATAAGCATAGATGAAATTGACAAATCCATTGGCATGTCAGCCAGATCATTGAATATTTGTATGTTAAATGACCTGAAAGACGTTGACTCCCTATTAGGTTATTATAATGAGAAAGGTGATTTCCTTGACTTGACAAACTGTGGTATAAAATCCAATCTGGAGCTGAAAATTTTGTGTGAACGCCTTAAAGATCAAATAGGAAATAATGGCTCTGATAGTTTACGCTCTAAGGTTAACCCCGATTTAAAAGTGGCTTTTGAAAATTTAAGTCAAGCTTCAAAAAACAAACTCAATAACATTATACACCACAAAATATCAAAAATATCCCTTCGAAGTAGAAACTCAATTTTCAGATTTTTTGACGGGGAAATCAGTGTGGACCAATTGTACACTAAAATATTGTCGAATCCTACATTTGACCCACTTGCAATGGAGGGCGTTGGGCGTCGTTCGGAAAAAGAAATCAGGAAAATAATTACTCTTGCTAATGAATTGATTTTGGAATATGGTGGGGAATAGTTATTTTTGTATGTTCTATTTTAAATAGGGTAAACCTTTTTGGCTATGATATAAAATTTTGTGTCTTTAAAATTACCAGAATGTTCATCCCTTGCTAACTGCCCATTTTTTTATATTCTTTGTAGTCTACGGGCTAGAAAAAAACCAATACCTGATTCATGTTCACTTACTTTTGAATTTTGGATATTGAATTAACTAGTGTTTGTCAAATCAACAAAAATCATGAGAGCTCAGAGTTAAACCTAATAGGTTTTACCCATAAAACCCTAAATCTTCCTGTATTAGAAAAATCGGACCTTCTTGATTTTTTTGAGGATCTCTCGTCCTAAGACGAGACCAAAAAAGAAAGCTACTAATGCTATGCTACTAGGGCTTAGACTTGTTAAAAACACCAGATAGGGTTTCCAATACTCCGAAAGGTTATCGGGTCAATAGAGATAAGGTTTGCAGCATGAGCAGAATTTGAATCCCCAATAGTTTATATCACAGCCACCTTTTTTTGAGCAATGTTCAACAATGCAATTTTTGTAGAGCATCTATATAATTGATTCTGAGGGGCTTATAAACACTTTTTCCTTAATTGACTTATTATAGTCTTCATCATACATAAAAACACCAGACAAAAAACATACTAAAATATCACTTTTCTTTCAGATAAAAAGTTTATTTTCACCTCGTTAAACTATTTTTTATTTGAAATTTGTGATTTTGAAAGCCTTTAGAGTGGTGTCGATTTTAGTTGTTGCCCTGTTGGTCAATATACCAATTTGTCTTGCGCTCGAAAATTCACCAAACATTATTGATAGTTTAAGGTCTGAACTTCCGTATATTGGTAGTGATACCAATAAGGTATGGATGCTAAGGGATGTAGCCTATTATTTTCAATCTACTGATTCTGATTCGGCTATAGTTTATGCTAATAGAGCTTATCAGCTTGCAAAGACTTTAGATTTTACTCAGGGGATAATTTGGAGTTTATATCAGAAAGGTCTGGGTTATGAATTGTCAGGATTACTCGACGAGGCACTGGAAATTTATCTTTATGCAATTGATCTGGCTATTGAGGTCGGCGATGATTTAAGTCGGGCTAAGTATTACAATATTATTGGTGTAGCTCATTACTTTGAAGGAAATTTTATAGAGTCCACTGATTACTACACCCGTGCTTATGCGCTGTCAGATTCAATCGGTTATGCAGAAGGAGAAAGCCATGCCTTGAACAATTTAGGGGTGATTTTTAGAAAACAAAGGAGATATGATAAGGCACTGGAAATTTACTATAAATCACTTCTTTTGAAGTTGGATGAGAAAGATACAAGCGGTCTCATTATTTCTCATTATAATATCGGACTTTGCTATTCCTATCTTAACGATTATGAGCGTAGCCTTCATCATTTGGAACAAGCAAAGGAACTTTCATCTCAAATAATGGAATCTGCCTGGGATGCATCCCATATCGATATAGCTATTGGTGTTGCTTTGTACCACCTCGAGGATTTTGAAAATGCCGAGATTTTCCTGAAGTCGGGCATTGATCAGTCAAACTCCCGGGGGAGTTCTGAGTTTGCCTCAGCTTTAGCTTATCTTGGTGCTATACAAGTAAAGCAGGGGGATAAGACCATCGGCTTACAAAATATTGAAATGGCCCATGATTTAGCTACTCAAATAGGTCAACCCATACTACTGAGAGATGTATTGAAAGAAAGGGCGCATGCTTTGGAATTGGTCGGTGATTATGAGTCAGCTGTATCCAACTGGAAAGCCTATACAGAGCTCAATAGTGAACTATTGTCTGAATCCGGCAACTGGGCACTGGAAGAGATGAAGGCCAGGTTTGATCTTAAAGACAAAGAAATCACAATTGCTTTACAGAATTTGCATATTGAGCAGGAGACTGAAAAAAAGAACAGGTACCTGATTTCCGGGATTTTCTCCTTGCTCCTTTTTTTTATTAGTGTTGTTTTTCTGTATTTTTTCTGGCAACAAAAAAGACAATTGCAAAAAGAGGTCAGTCTTAAGGAAGATGCCCTTGAGGAAAATGAGTTGCTGCTAAGGGAAATGCACCACCGAACCAAAAACAATTTACAGTTGCTTAACAGTCTTTTAAACCTTCAGGTCCGAAAGTCACCTAATACAGAAGTTAAAGAAGCCATTCAATCCAGCATGGATAGTGTAGGTGCAATTAGTATATTGCATCACCGACTTTATCAGAGCGGAGACTTCAGAACAGTTGATTTAAAGCCTTATATTGAAGATATGGTGAAACACTTTGAGGGCGCATTTGGACTAAAAGAAAGAGGTATTAGTATTTCGTGTAATTGTGAAAGTGTTTCTATTGAGACGGACAATGCTATTCCACTGGGATTGATAATAAATGAATTGATTACAAACGCTATAAAACATGCGTTTTCAGGGAAAACCAATGGCGAAATAAAAATTGAATTGAGTCTGACTGATACAGATAAACTCCAGTTAAAAGTAATGGATAACGGAAATGGTATGCCAAAACAAAGTGTAAACTCCAATGGGAAGGGAAGTCACCTGATTCGGATTTTTAGCCAAAAATATGGGGCTACTCTGAATTATATCCCACTCAGTCCCGGTACTATGGTTTTTCTTGAAATGCCATATCAAAAACAATTATGGAGAGCCTGAGAATAATAGTAGTTGAAGACGATGCATTTATAGCAGATGATATTTGCAGCTGCCTCCAGGAGCTGGGGCATATTTCAGTGGGACCTGCATACAACCTCAATTCCGGTAAAGAATTGATTCAGAAAGAAGCTGTACAATTGGCACTATTGGATATCCATATGGAAAAAGCATTAGATGGTATTGAATTAGCTAAATGGATTAATGAAAATTGCCCGGTACCCATTATTTTTTTGACTGCCTTTGCAGATGAAATTACCTTGCACCGAGCTAAGGAAGTTCATCCTGCACATTATCTGGTAAAACCATTTGATAAATTGAGATTAAAGGTAGCCATAGAGATAGCTGCGGCTAATTATTACTCTCCTGATACCATGTATCGGAACCAAAAACGTCTGTACAGGCTTAATCTCCAATTGAATACTCCTCTCAGCACCAGAGAATTGGAGGTAGTAAGGGGTTTGATTCAGGGGCTGAGTAACAAAGAATTGGCAGAAAAACTACACTTGAGCGAACACACTGTAAAAAGCCACCTCAAAACTATTTTCCTTAAAACTGAAGCTAGAAGTCGCACTGAGCTTATCAGTAAAATCAACCAATTATAACAATTCACTCTAAAGAGGGATAAAAGCCGATAGAACTTATCAGAATTTTGTTCTGTAAAGTTTTTTCATAAGCAGCTCCCGAAGTTTTACCTGATTTAGGCAAGTAATTTGGCTTCAGGAGTTTTAAATCCTTTAGTCATGAAATTGGTATTAAAAATTATTCTGTTTTTGGTTTTAGGCTTGCTACTTGTTGGTGGTATTGGAATGATCTATATTTCAACTGCTTTGCCCAATGTTGGACCTGCTCCTGAGATGAATGTGGAAATAACCCCGGAAAGGGTTGAAAGGGGTAAGTATCTTGCCTGGCATGTTATGATGTGTGCAGACTGTCACGCTAAAAGAGATTTTAGTATTTTCAGTGGACCACCCATATCCGGAACTGAATTTGGTGGAGGTGAAGTGTTTGATCAATCCATGGGACTTCCCGGTTCTTTTGTATCCACTAATATTACTCCACATGGGATCGGAAACTGGACAGATGGAGAGTTATTCCGGCTGATAACAACAGGTGTCAAAAATGACGGAGAACCAATTTTCCCCATTATGCCTTTTCCAAATTTTAGCAGACTGGATCCTGAGGATATTAAGTCAGTTATCGCTTATTTGAGAACTTTAGAGCCTATAAATTATGATCCCCCTAAAAGCAAAGCTGATTTTCCCATGAACCTCA
>SLKL01000371.1 GCA_007134625.1 Saprospiraceae bacterium | reverse complement strand
TTTCATTCCGGTAATTGAGACCAGTGCTCACCATTCTTTTTTCAGCCACCAATCTGTTGTCTTTTTCTTTTGCTACATATACAAAAGCGCGACCATTGATATCGTATTGAACCAGTTTCAGTGGTATGATAATGGAATTTTTAGCAGTCCGGTCATTAATAGCTACCCTTGCCATCAGATTGGGTTTCAATCTACTGATGCTGCCCGGCATATTGGCCTCAACCACAAAAGTTCTGTTTTCGAGGTCTATGGTGCTTCCTATTCTGTTTATACGAGTTGTAATGGTTTCCCTCAATGAGGGTATTTCCACTTCTATTTCATCGCCCATATTGACAAAAGCCAGAAAGTTTTCCGGTACGCTGCTTACTACCTTTAGGTTGCGGTTATCGACTATTACTGCAATTGGAGCGCCCGGAGACACCGATTCCCCTTGCCTTACAGGAAGCATTTCTACTACACCGGATTGTGGAGCTCTGACTACAGCTTTAGATCTCTGAGTTTCCAGTACCTGAAGACTACGTTCCAATCTTTCCACGCTGTTTTTTGCTTCCAGATATTGAATTTCAGAACCGATATTTTGACCCCATAAACGCTTTTGTCTCGCATACACATCTCGCGCGAGAGCAAGGGTGGTTTCGACCTCAGCTTTCTGACTTTCGATAAGCTCGGTATCCAAAGTCGCAATGACCTGTCCTCCCTGTACGGATTGACCCTCGCTGATATTTAGTGAGACAATGGTGCCGCTCATTTCAGCAGTTGCAATTACCTGATTTCGGGTTTCGATATTTCCCTGAAAATTGGTAAAATGACGAAGGTCTCTTCGCACAAGGGTATCCAGACTAACCAGAGCGATATCTCTTCTGCTGAAGCCATTTTCCGCTTGTTCAATAGCAGACTCGAGGCTTTCTATTTCAGCTTGAAGACTTCTCAATTGCTGTTTTTTCTGCCTGAGTTTATCTTTTTTCGTTTCCAGATCCATGATAGCATCATTTCCATTGTCACCACAGGCTGCAAAAAGAAAAATCCAAGAAATGGATAGAACTAAAAATAGGTTTTTCTTTGTCATTTTATGTTTATTTTCCCAGTGATTCATCCAGTTTAGCCCTGGAATCAAGTAATTCGTATTGTCCGTTTAAATATTGAATTCGCGCATCGAACATGTCTTGTTCCGCCTGAATCAGTTCAAAACTACTCGCCAATCCCTCTCGGTAGCGAATCAAAACAGTCTCGTAAATCTCATTGCTGAGATCCATTTGCTTTTCGTAATCGTTAAGTGTTTTGATGGCATTTTGATACTGTAAATAATTGTTGCGTACTTCCATCTGTATAGCTTGCCTCAATTGACGTTGGCCTTCGTGCACTTTTTCCTTGCTTATTCTTGCTCTTTGCATTTGGGCTCTTTTTTCCAGTCCGTCAAAAATCGGGACAGACAAAGTGGCTCCGACTGCGGTGGTTTTCAACCAACCTATTTCGGAATCATCAAAGAGGTTTCTGCGTTGCAGATTTTGGGAGTGGCTGGCAAAACCAAACACCTTTGGCAGGTAACCCATTCGTATTTGTCGGATATTCATTTCATTTAACTCCTCTGTTACCTGAAGTACCCTGTAATCAGGTCTGTCGCTATATTCATATTCCAGTTCAGGTTTATTGATCAGGTCTAGATTGACTTTTTCTGCCAGATCTCCACTGAGCGAGAACTCTTCATCCTGAGGCCAGCCCATTTGAAATTTCAGCAGGTTTTCAGTCAGGGTGTCCATTCGGGATAATTGATTGAGGTTGCTTTCAAGATTACTCAGAGTAAGTTCAAGTCGTCTCACATCGAGTAATTCAGCAAAACCCTCTTCATACAGTATCCGCGTCTCCCTAAGCAATTGCTCGACATTTTTGAGGTTGCCCTCCAACTCCTCAAGTTGTTCTTTTACCAATAGTGCGCTGTAAAAAGCTCTTTTCACCCGCCATCGCAGTTCGTGTATTGTTAGGTCACCCTCTTTTTGTGTTAAGTCTTTAAAAACTTCTGCAGCCCTCAGACCTACAAAAAATGAACCGTCAAATATCAATGCATTGAGTTCCAGATTGGCTGTAAGAGATTGTCGGGTTCCTGCAGGGAGCGAAATAAAACTGCCATCAGGAGCATCCGGATCCGTAAATTGAGCCGGAATTAAAAAGTTGGGAACATCCGGGAAATACTGGTATTGTACATTACCATTTATTTTGGGAATACCCGTGGAGAGGGTTTCTGAAATCCGTCCGTCAGCATCCTGTATATCCAACAAGGCCTGTCTTACTTCTGAGCTGTTTTCCAGTGCATAGTTGACCGCATCATCCAAAGTGATTACGGGAACCTGCGCTTTTAGACTAATAGCTGCAAGTGTAATGGAGATAGATAAAAGCAAATATTTCATAAAGCGATTATTTTTATAGAGCCTAAGCCTGAAGAATGTTTTTAGTACGGTCGAGCTCCTTAAAAAGGCGGTATCCTTTTTCCGTAGCTATACTGCGAATGTGGTAGTGAATAAAATTTTGATAAATTTTGCCAGGGTGGTAGGCAGTTTCCGGGAATAGATCTTCGTCATTCATACTCATTACTATGGTCATGTAGAAGCGCATTACCATTTCCGGCTTAATATCCGACTTGTACAATCCTTCCTCAATCCCATTCTCCAGATTAACCAATGTGAGTTTTTCAATCGATTTTTTCTTAAAAGACTGGAGTTTGTTCCAGATAGCAGGATAGAATTTTTTAATTTCAAAAATGGTGGCAGGCGAAAGGCTGTTTAACATCATATACACATGATGTGCCGTCTGATAAAAACCCTCAATAGGATTATTGGAAGTATTCATAAACTCTTCAATAAGAGTTATGTTGTGCTTCATAAAGCGCGTAACCACTTCATTTATCAATTCCTCTTTATTGGAAAAATACTGGTAAAATGTTTTTTTGGAAATACCTAATTCTGAGGACAATTCATCCAAAGTGACCGATCGAACACCCCGTTTAAAAAACATTTTTGTCGCAAGATCAATAATTGATTCCTTCATTGTTTTAAAAATTGAACGCGAAAATAACGCAGGAAACCCAAATAGGTTTCAAAGTTTCCATAATCTTTTTCGTTTTTTATACAGGTGGGTAGGTATTATCGATGAGGGGGGATTATTGGGGTGGAACGCAAACTATTTTTAGCAGGCTCAATATTTGGAGGATATGATGTAATTAGGATTCAAATTTTACACATAATGTAAATTTCATGTAACTATTTAGTAGATGACCCTGAAAGGGTCCTACATTAATAACCACGGGTATCTCCCGTGGTTATTAATCTGAAAATCTCACAAATTTTGGCGGGATTTTTGCATTAAAAAAGCAAAAATCATGACAAATCTCGATCAAGCCAAAGGCATGAATTTATGCGATATCTAAGGTCATAAATAGTTACAATTTCACCATGTAATTCTTTTAATTTTATCAGGATTTTGCCGTGTGTCAAAAACATCATTGATTTCAATTCTTTTTTTCGAATGATTAATCCAATAAATTATTTTGTAATTTTTAAATACTAAATACCTAAATTGTTGTTTTCTGTTTTTTAGTAATTCCTCGACTTGCCCCATTTCGGGTTGATGTTCAAGTTTTAATGTTTCATTAATAATTGCTTCAATTAAGTTTTTTGCTATTTTAGAACCTGCCACTTCATTGTAGTAGGAAAATATTTTAGCAAGTTCCCTTTCAGAGAATTCAGTCCAATAAACTTCTAACTCCATTTCTCAATCTTGGCTTTTAAATCACTTGCTTTGGTTAACCTTCCATGTTTAGAATCCTCCATTGATTTGTCGATTCTTTCATTAAATTCTTCAATAGTCATAGGCTTAATATCTTTTTTTTCAAAAGTTATGATTTCATTCTTTAAAAAATTTTCAAGACGAGTTATGACTTCTTCGTTTTGAATTTTTAGAAACTCCTGAATAAATTCTATTTTTCTGGTTTGAATATCCATTTCTATGATTTTTATCAAAGATACAAATAATTATAATTGAGTCCACTCCGAAAACTTCTTTTGTGTTGAAAGCTATGGAAAAATTCACTTCCATAATCACAGCTTATATTTTAAAACTGTCGGGCAACCAATGAGCACCAAAAGTGTAAAGTAAAGTAGCCTGAAGTCCTTTCAGTCAGTAGTTATAGTGATATAATCTGATTAGATTTCAATTTTTACAGCTTATGCTTTTTGAGCATAGAAACCTGAAATGCAGCGTTCATCAAAAAAAATATTTAGATTAGTCTAAAAATACTTTTTTATTAGCCTATATAGTTATACCTTTGTGCTATTCAAAAATTAAAACCATTTTTTTAATATGAGAAAGATATTCTTTATTTCAGTGCTAATTTCACTTGTGGCATGGTCTTTAAATGCTCAAAATATTATCGGTAAGGTGGTAGATTCAAGAACAGGACAGCCTTTAATCGGAGTGAATATTTTGATTGTAGAGGAGAATAGAGGGGCAACCTCTAGGGTTGACGGAACCTTTGAGATCAGGGCGACGGATACAGGTGATTTTACACTCAGACTTACTTACATCGGATATGAAAAATTAGAATTACGATCAGTTGACGGTCAAACGGATTTTGGAGTAATTGAAATGGCTCCGGATGATTTAAGGTTGGAAGAGATAATCATTACCGCGAGCCCGGTGGGTTCGGGTTTCAGGTATCAGGCATCGCAGGTATATGCGGGCGAACTTTTAAGGCAAAGAACTGATATGAGTCTGGGAGTAATGTTAGATGGGGAGCCCGGATTGTCAATGAGATCTTTAGGTCCGGCTCCGGCACGACCTGTTATTCGCGGTTTTGACGGTGAGCGGGTACTTATTTTACAAAATGGTGAGCGGATGGGCGATTTGTCGGGTACGGCTCATGACCACGTTGTGGCACTTGAGCCTTTGGCAACTGAGAGAATTGAAATAGTTAGGGGTCCATCAAGTTTATTATACGGATCTTCTGCTATTGGAGGGGTGGTCAATTTGATGACCTCCGATATACCACCTCATTGGAATAGAGGTGCAGAAGGGCGTATCAGCTTGCAAGGAGCCAGTAATAATAATATGTTTGGGGGTTTTGGTAAACTGACCTACGGCTGGGATAATCATGCTGTAACGGGTAGAATTTCATATCGTACTTCAGGTGAGATAAGAACTCCGGAGGGCAAGTTACCCGGTACAGAAATGGATAATTATGAAGGTTCTATAGGATGGGGTTTTCGAGGAGCAGGATATACGGGTGGAATTGCTTTTATGGCTATGGACATGGTATATGGTATTCCCGAGGAAATTGACGATCCGGATGAATTTATTGAAATTCGCCTTAATAAACAGATGGCACAGGCAAGAGTGGATTTTGATCTTGGAGGAAGGTTTTTTGATCAGATGCAGTTCAGAATGAATGGCGGTAGGTTTTTTCAACAGGAGTTTGAAGGTGAAATACTGGAGGACGGTAGTATTGATGAAGATGTAGAGCTTGAATTTACACAAGTGTCAATGAGCTCTACTGTTTTATTGCAACACCGGTCTTTTAGTATTTTTGACCGCGGTGCATTGGGTTTAAATGTTTA
>SLKL01000203.1 GCA_007134625.1 Saprospiraceae bacterium | reverse complement strand
TACACGAAGACAGAAGACCACCCCTTAGAGGAGGCAATCACGGTGGCTACATCCGATTCGAAGACAGCAATCAAAAAATGTGGGAAATCCATAGGTCAGGCTCTGGTAATAAAGACAACTATACGCTCATTAATCTCGGTACCAACGAAAGGATTGACAATGACCCGCGATATAAAAACATCATCAGCCACGCCTCTTCTGAACTTTTTAACAACATATACGCCATAGGACTGGAGGAGCTTTTTGCCTTTGAATCCATTGACAAGTCAGGCATGAAGGATCAAATCTATAGTCTGGGGCTGGGGTTAGGCAGTATGAACATAGGTGAGTTTGAAAAAAGCCTAATCAGCAAGGCGGAAGATTGGTACAAATACAGAGCAAGGACGGCTGCTTCCAATGAACTCCTGAAGGAACTGGACGAACTGGAAAACCGACTGCACGGTTCATCTAAAATGGTGGAAGATTACGATCAGCTGCATTTGCAGAGAAAAGAAAAATTAGCCAAAAGAGATGAATTGCAGGCGGAATCTGATGAGCTTAATAAAGCCAGAAATAAAGTGCAGTCACTTAAAAATGCTTACCCGAATTACATCAAGTATAAGGAGAGTAGCGAAAAACTCCAACAACTAAAAGACCTTAAGGAATTCCCAAATGCCCTGATTCAAAAGGAGCGGGACCTCGACTCCAAGCTCAAAAATACCGAAAAGGAAATCAGCGATCTTCAATCTGAATTGGGAGAAATCAAATTCAAATCTGAGCAGATTCAAACCGATGAAAAACTGCTTCAACACCCCGATAAACTGGAGTTTTTCAGAAGTCGGACAGAGTTGCTATCCAGCCTACTGGATACTCAGTCAGAGCTGGAAAACAGTATTTCCCGAACGGAAAAATCAATAACAGATACCCTGAGTGAAATGGGGCAAGGCTATGACCGCGACACTGTTCTCAACTTCCGCAAAAGCATAGAACTGGAATCAGAAGCCAAAAAACACAGCGATTTCCTGAAAGCTAAAAATGAAGAAATCAGCCGATTGCGATATAGTCATAATGAGCGTACAACGGAACTCAAACAAAAAGAGCAGCAACTCCATTTTTTGAATGAAAAAATCGCTGAATCCGGACAAACAGTAGATCAGCTCAGAAGACAACTGGCTGAAGCAGAGGCCAATTTTTCTCTGGCGCTAAAAGAAAGCAGCGGTCAGAAATCCCTTCCATTGATTGGGAAATTTGCCTTGCTCTTACTTTCTGTTTTTCTGGCTATAGCAGCTGTGTTTTTGTGGGAGCAAAGTCCGGTACTCGCAGGAATAGGAATCCTTCTGGGCTTGGTGGGAGTGATTATTTTTTTCCTTTTGTTTTTTGGCTCTACATCCGATAAAACCGGCAAAAAAGACCTGCCTGCCCTTCAACTCAACATAAGCGAACTGAAAGAAAAAATAAACGAGCTGACCGAAAACAACAAAAATGCAGATCTTTTGCAGAGAGAAATTGCAGATACTGCCGTTCGCATACAGGCTCTGGAGTCCAATATGGAAAAGCTTGAAAGCGAGAAAACGGAAGCATCGGCAAATTGGGATGACTTTACTACCGGGCTTGGACTGCCAAAAGGGGTCAACAGCGAATCCATTAAAGGGCTTACTACTAGCATCAGGCGTATCCACGAATTGCATAGCCAACTGCAGGAAGATGAAAGGAGGTTGATCAGAACAAAAGAGGAAATAGAACAGTTCAGGGATGCCATTCGAATTTTTAATCCGTCAGCTGCAGAGGATAAAAACCTGATGGTAGCAGCTAATGAAATGAGGCGACTTTTTGAGGAAGCATTCGAGCAAAAGCAGATTAAAGATCAATTAGAAAGGGAAATCCTCAACATCCAAAATAAGATAGCAACAGCCGAAAAGCGTTTAGCAGAAAGCGCTAATGAATTAGCGGATATTTACAAGCGCGTAGGTGCAGAGGACAGAGAAAAATATCTCGAACTAATGCATAAGTCAGATAAGAAGAAAGCACTTATTGGCGAAAGGGATTCAGCGCGTTCACTCATTTTGAGTCATTGTGGTTGGGGAGAATTGGAAAATACCATCGCAGAACTGGACCAAACCGACCCACAAAGTTTGTCCGATCAACTTAAAACTCTGGAAAGGGAACTAAAGGAATTGGAAGAACAAATAAAAACCCTTTCTGAGGAAGCAGGTGGACTGAGGACTGAGATGGAAAATCTGGAGCGATCGGCTGATAAAAGCGGTACAGAATTGAAGCTTGAGGAAAAGCGTACCGAATTCAATCAGGGATACCGGCAATGGCTGGAACACAAACTGGCAGCAAAGTTGGTCGGCAAATGTCGGAAGCGATACGAAGAAACCCGGCAGCCCGGTGTCATTCAAAATACAAGCCGTATTTTCTCTGCCATCACCAAAGACCGATACAACAACATCAAAGTCGATGTCAATGGCAATATGGAAATTATTGAAGACCATCGTCACCGCAAATCCATAGACAATTTGAGTCGCGGTACAAGGGAGCAACTTTTACTTGCCCTGCGCATGGGCCTGATTGAAGAATACGAACAAGGCGCCGAACCGCTGCCCGTAATCCTCGACGATGTACTGGTCAACTTTGATCACCCCCGTACCCAACAAACAGCCGAACAGCTAATGGATTTCGCCCAAAGCCGCCAACTCATCTTTTTCAGCTGCCACAGACATATGAGAAGCCTTTTTGAAGAGCTCGGTGCTAATATCCTGGAGGTTTCTTAAAAGCTTTTTTGGCTTCTAGTCTCTGGTTTCTAGCCTCTGGTTTCTAGCCTCTGGTTTCTAGCCTCTGGTTTCTAGCCTCTGGTTTCTAGCCTCTGGTTTCTAGCCTCTGGTCTCTGGCTACTGGCTGCTGGTTTCTGGCTACTGGCTACTAGCATATTTTGACAGGCTATTATAAAGTATTTATTATCTCCCCACCCATGACCTGTACCCAATTTTACTGTGTACCCAATTTATTGGTGGATTGGTGGATTGGTGGATGGACAAGCATTGTCAATTATCCATTATCCATTAAACCTTAAACAACCCCCTGACCAAAAAAACATCAATCCCCGCCCAATATTCAAACATTTTAATTAAATTTGTTTTCTATACGAGCACTTTTTCTACCTTTTAAATTCAAAAGTTCATGTCATCAATTATCTCCAAAAACATAGCTCATCTGAGAAAAAAAGCCGGTTGGACCCAACAGGAATTGGCTTCAAAACTCGGTATTCCCAGATCTACACTCAGTGGATATGAACAGGCCTATGCTGAACCACCAATAGAGGGGATACTCACTTTTTCTAAAATATTTTCCGTGGACCTTGAAGCGCTCCTCAAGCATAAACTGTGGGAAGGAGAGTACAGTAGCACCAAAAGTGAACAACTCAAAGTACTCGCAATAAGTGTAGATAATGAAAACAGGTCCAATATTGAATTGGTAGAAGCCAAAGCTGAGGCCGGATATACCGGATCCTTTGATGATCCATCTTATATTAAGCAGCTACCCAGATTGTACCTTCCCCAATTAAAAGAAGGTACCTACAGAGCTTTTGAAATCAGGGGTGATTCTATGGTGCCACTTAATCAGGGCGATATCGTGGTTTGCTCATTTGTTGAAAAACTGTCAGATATCAAAGATGGCATGACCTGTGTGGTAGTTACTCAGGCAGAAGGCATTGTTTACAAACGCATTATCAACAACACCAAAAAGAAAGTACTCCTCCTGCAATCCGATAATGAAATTTACCAGGCTTATGAACTACCCTACAGCGAGGTCGCTGAAATATGGAAATACGAAGCCCATTTATCCTTTGAAGAACCGGGTTCAGCTTTCAAAAGCATGGAAGATGCCCGTTTGCTGAAAATAGCTAATGATGTAAGTGAAATCAAAAGTGTGATTGGGAGAACTTAGAATGGTATTTCGCAATAATTTAGCTAGTTGAAATAACTATAAAATTATATTATCATTATATAAATCACATTTTTCAACTTTAAGGTTGTTTTTGTGTAAATCTGTATTATCTTTGTAATTCCTTTATCTTAATATGATTTCAGAAAAAAGAGTAGCTGCATTTCTCAAAGACTTTAAAGAAAAGATGAAGATATGGGATGTGCTTTTTAGGGATGATAGAGGTAAAAACATGCAGGCTTTATTGGATTTAGAAATAAGGCCAATTGATAGGAAAAGAATCCTTGAAAAACTGAAAGTCTCTGATTACAGCGAGGGACCAATAACTGACAAATTAAACAGAGGTACAGAAATGTGGGTTTTTGGAAGAATGGTAAAAAACAGAGAAGTATATATCAAAATCAGCATGGGAATACAAGGAGGTAGCGTAATATGCATCTCATTTCATATAGCTCAATACTCAATGAATTATCCTTTAAAATGAAGAAATATGAAAAGTCCGGTAACTGGTCAAGATATGAAATTAAAACAAGAGTTGAGGTCATTTGATTTCAGAAAGGAAAGCTTTGAAATTGTTTACCATTTTTATGAATGTGAAACCAGTGGCGAACAATACACTACTAATGAATTGGATTCATTAAATTTCAATCAAGTCCAAAATCAATATCGTGATAAATTCAATATACCCTTCCCTGATGAAATTACAGCAATTCGAAAAAAATATGGGCTAACAGCCACTAAAATGTCCGAAGTTCTAGGTTTTGGGGTAAATACCTATAGACAGTATGAATCAGGAGATATACCCAGTGTTGCAAATGCCAAGTTGATCCAGATGGTAAAAGATCCTGAATCTTTTATTGCTATGGTTCAACTATGTACAACCATTGAATCCAAGCTTAAAGAAAAATTCATTCAAAAAGCAAAAACACTCCTGAGAGAATTAAAAGAGAATTCATTTCAATATCATTTAAAGGAATACATTACAGGTAGTCAATTGGCAGATATTTACTCAGGTTATAGAAAACCAAATCTTGAAAAATTCACCCAAATGGTAATTTATTTTTCCGAAAAAATAAGCCCATTCAAAACCGGGATGAATAAACTTTTATTTTTTTCAGATTTTACAATGTTTAAAAATACTTGCTATTCTATAAGTGGGATGCGCTATAGCGCCATAAGCATGGGACCTGTACCCAATAATTTTCAAACAATATTTGAATTTTTAGCCAATAATGAAGATGTTGATATTCATACAAAAGAATTTCCGGAGGGATACACAGGTGAAAAGTTTGTAGCCAGAAAAGACAAACCCTTTAAGCCTGAAATGTTCTCTGAAAAGGAATTAAAGACCTTAGAAAAAATCTCAAGAATTTTTTCTAAAAAAACCACTAAAGACTTAATAGATTTAAGTCATATGGAGTCTGCATGGAAGAAGAATAAAGACAGTAAAAGCCTGATTAGTTACCAATACGCTTTTCAATTGAGCAACTTTCAAGACGAACAAATTGCTGTGTAGTAAATTAACTGTGGAAAAAGAACCCAGCTTTAGCCACTGAAAAAAACAAAACCCAATCCCTCAGCCCCCAACCATTCCATCCCCATTCCGTTTTAAAGTTTTCTAAATTTCGAACAACTGCAAAGCCCACCAATTAATATTTTCGTAATATTATCCTTTATTTTCGGCTAATCTTG
>SLKL01000163.1 GCA_007134625.1 Saprospiraceae bacterium | reverse complement strand
TAAATCCTTCAAATTCAAACTATCGTCATAGACCATAATTGGATTTTTCTTTGTGTTAAGTTGCTGTATTTCAATTGTCTTCATCTTTCAATTTTATTACGAATGCTCGATAATTAGTGTTCTTAGTAAAACGCTCCCATCCATGTTCAAGTTCCCCGAAAATTTCAAAAAATTCAGATGCTTCTTCCAGATAATTGGAAATACCTATCCTGTAAAGCCTTGTCCGTGCTGATGTGCTACCATTTGCATAAATCCACGCCTTTGGATTATACTTAAAAAAAGAGAATAGGCAAGCTACAACTGTTGCTAAAATTTTATCTCGGTCACCATTATCAGAGATAGAATAATAGTCAACTTCTTTAGTTTTTGGGTTGCAATCACCTAAACTTAGATTATAAAGTCCATCTTGATCTGTTTCAGAGAAAATGACTTTTTTTATAACTTGCCATTTTTTCCTATTGAAACAAAACTATAAACCTTGTGATCCCTACTTATTGATGTTGGATATCTTTCTAGATCCAAAATTACTGTTCATATCAAAAAATTAACAGACCACAAACTCATAGATAAAAAGATTTGAATAAATCACAAAAATTAGGGAAACTTGAAAGGTTTAATGTTTAGTCTAACTAAATGGCAAGGAACTGGATTTTGTGTTGATCCAATCAGCATGACAATGTATCTACACCCAAATTATTCCTTAATCAACATTGAATAAAAGCATTCATTTAAAATGAAATAAATAAAAACCTCATCACTTACCCTTTCCCTGCACCAGTACCAAAGCCGTATAAAACAGAATTTTAAAGTCGAGGGCAAGGGACATATTTTCGATGTAGAGTATGTCGAATTTGAGTCTTTGGACCATTTGATCGACATTGGAGGCGTAGCCATATTTGACTTGTCCCCAGGAGGTAATGCCCGGTCTTACTTTGAGAAGGTGCTTGTAATGCGGAGCTTTTTCCATGATTTTTTCAATGTAATAAGCGCGCTCAGGGCGAGGTCCTACCAGCGACATATCGCCGCGCAGTACATTCCAGAACTGCGGCAACTCATCCAGCCGCCACTTGCGCATTACCGCTCCCCAGGGAGTACAGCGGTTGTCCTTGTCGTGAGAGAGGGCAGGTCCGTCTTTTTCCGCATCCACGTACATAGACCGAAACTTGATGATATTGAAAGGTTTTCCATTTAGACCTATGCGTTCCTGCATAAAAAAAACAGGTCCGGGTGAAGACAACTTAACCCGAATCCAGATGTAGAGAAATAGCGGTGACAGCAATATCAAAAAGAAAACAGAAACCGCTACATCCATCAGCCTTTTAATGCTTTTTTGCCACTGCGGCATCAGCTGCCTGCGTATTTCAATCAAAGCGGCTCCATAGACATGATTCATTTTTACTTTTCCCAGCACAATGTCGTACATATCCGGTATCACTCTGACGAGAATGCGATCACCTGCCTCAAAAAGATCATTCAGGACCGAATTCAGTTTTTGCTGATCGTTTTTTTCCATTGCCAGAATAGCTTCCTCAACCTGATGCTTCTTTATAATGGTATCCAGCTGCTGATAATTTCCCAAATTGGGGAGAATACCCTCAAGTGATTTATCCGAACTTCCATTAATGTCCACATAGCCGATAAAGTGATTACCCAGACTTTTTGGCATAGCACTGATCTCCTCGTACAACTCCCGGGCACTTTGACTGCCTCCGACAATGATGGTATTGTAGGACACTTTTCCACTTTTTAATCTTCTGCTCGCCATAGTGAGTAGTGTCATTCTAGACACCGTCGTTAAAGCGAAATGAATGAACATATACCCCATTAGGGTTTTTCTCCAGAAAAAAGTATCGCGAAAATCACTATCCACCGAAAAAACGATATAAACACCCACGGCACCAATGATGGTCAACATGGCAGTACGGGTAAATACATCCAATCGGGAAAAACGATAAATATCGCGATGTCCATCCGTCAGATGATACAATAACATCCACATAGCACCCACCAAAAGAGATGTTAAGAGATGTTCAGCCTGCAGACTCAATTTGGTGCCGGAATAATCTTGTCCGTAATATTGCAGAAATATATAAAAAGCAAGACCCGCCGCAATGAAGTCAGCAATCAGATAAATTTTACGGTCGAGGCGTTTGCGGTCATTCATTTAGCGATGCAAAAATTTAATATTATCCAGGTAAACGGTAGCGGTATCGCTTGGATGACTTTCTTCCCATTGTAATCCAAATAATAATCGGTAGCCCTGAAAATCCGTAAAGGTAATTTCTTCCTGAAAATTGATATAAACTTTTTTCCACTCATCTGTAGGTCTCAAAGTGAGTTTGTAAAACCTTGTGGGCGAGGCTTCAACCCGCTCTGCCAATAAGCCTACAGAAAAGGGTTGATCATTTTTATAATGCATCTCTAGGTAAACTGGTCTTCCATTGGGCAAGCCTGTATAAACAAATTCTGAGGCTACTTCTAATGACTGATTTTCGCTGTCCACCTGTAGTTTCGCTGAGTAATTACCTTCAAAGGCATCTTCTCTGCTGCGGACTACTTTCGTATTTTCATTGAGGTCTAGATCCAGGGTCAGGAAATTTCCAAACTCAAATCCCTCATTCAATAAAAACACTACATCGTCAAAATAACGGTAAACAGGCTTCAGGGTATCCATATTCAAGGGCTCAAAATCTACTTGAAAAGTATCCGGTCTCAACATGGGATATATAGCAGGTAAAGAGCGAATGCCGTTGTCCCTTATTCCCGGAAAAACCAGAATCCGATTACTCCCCCCTGCGTCTAACCATGGGATATCTGTACCTTTTTCATAAGCACCAATCAGACTGCCATCCAGATAAACCCAACTATCTGAAATATCGTGGTGTGCTGTCCCCTGCTCAGGTTTTACTGAAATGCTGTGCTCATCAATATGAAAGTAAGCAGGATCGAGCGGGTCATCCTCAAAAAAAGAACAAGACAGCAGTAGTGTGCAACTGAGTAAGTAGATGGATAAATTTTTAATTGTAATCATTTATTGATTCCCTTTTAACTTTTTAAAACGCAGGATTTTAATGTCTATTCCTAACGTTTAGAGATGCGCATTCATGGCGTTAGATCACCATTTTTTCTTGACTTTATTTTTTTACTGAAGTTGATAAAAGTCGTGTTTTGAAAAAATACGCTATCTGTTGTACATTAAAATTGCTCCGAAAGCCGTGATTAAGAGAACGAGTATAATGGCTATTCGCATGGAAAACCTGATGTACTTAACAAACTTACGGATAGAATCCTCATGTTCGGGATATTTGGGATAGATTTCCCGCTCCATTAGTTCACTGTTGAAAATATCCCGTGTTCTGAACTGCACTCTGTTTTTTACCAGGTATTTATATTGCTTAAAAACCTTGACTCTGAAGTAGATATTCAAAATCAGAACCATCGCGAAAAGGGATATGATAATATAAATCAACACTATATTCATACTCTTAAAGCTTTTATAAAGCCCTGCAAAATTGAGAAAATTAAGTGGATTGAACTAATTTTATGCTCATAAGTTCAATTGAAAGTTAATTGTTACTATTTACGACCTTAGATATCGCATAAATTTTGTCATGATTTTTGCTTTTTTAATGCAAAAATCCCGCCAAAATTTGTGAGAATTTCAGATTAATAACCACGGGAGATACCCGTGGTTATTAATGTAGGACCCTTTCAGGGTCATCTACTAAATAGTTACAGTTTTTTTTACTTAAAAAATAATGCTCAGATGATGCCGATTTTGCCGTCTTTTTCTTCATCATTCATTGTGAAGACTTTTTTCCTTGCCTTAGTATTTTGTTTCTTTTTTTTCCAACATAATCTCTATACTCAAGCTGGTTGGGACAGAGATTACTTTGATTCTTCGATTAGTGTGGACGAGGCTTTCCCCGGACCACATGAACTAATGGGTTTTCAACCGGGAGAGTGGCACCCCAATCACATTCAGGTCGAATTATTTATGGATCGACTGGCAGAATTGAGTCCGAGAATGGTCAAAAAGGAAATCGGCAGGTCTCATGAAAACAGACCCTATTCCGTACTCATCGTAAGTGCTTCTGAAAACCTCGATCGGCTGGACGAACTCAGGGAATGCCATCTCGCTTCCATTGATCCCGATAATTTCAGTTGTGCTGATGGGGCTTTTAATCCATTGGTGCTTTATCAGGCTTATACCTCCCACGGAAATGAGCCGAGTGGAACGGGAGCGGCACTGCTTTATGCCTGGTTTTTGGCAGCCGCCGATGATGAATGGGTAGATGAAGTACTTTCGGAAACAGTCATAATCATTGACCCTGTCATGAATCCAGATGGTTATGATCGCTTTGTCAGTTGGGTAAACAGCAAGCGTTGGCTCAATGCTGAAGTAAGTGACCCCAATGATGATGAATTCAATCAACCCTGGCCGGGATCGCGTACCAATCATTTCTGGTTTGATCTGAACAGAGATTGGTTGCCCGTACAGCATCCCGAATCGGTAGCTAAAATCAGACTTTTTCAAGCCTGGAAACCCAATGTTCTGGGTGACTACCACGAGATGGGATCCAATGCAACTTACTTTTTTCAGCCGGGTGTACCATCGCGTACCAATCCCATGACTCCTCAGATTAATCAGGACCTGACGGCCGCAATTGCGGAGTTTCACGCAGACGCCCTTGACGAACTGAGTGTTCCCTATTATACCAAAGAGCGTTTTGATGACTATTATTACGGCAAGGGTTCTACCTATCCGGATATTCAGGGCTGTGTTGGCATTCTTTTTGAGCAGGCGAGTTCGCGCGGTCATGTGCAACAGACTATACACGGCCCATTGACTTTTGCTGAGACCATCCGCAATCAATTGGCTACTTCTTTCTCTACACTGCGCGGTTCCTGGGAGTTGCGCGAAGAGTTGAAAGACTATCAGCAAAATTTCTTTCAGGAAGTAAGAAGGGAAGCCCGTCGTGCATCCGGCAATGCCTATCGCTTTGAAATGGGGAATGATCCTTACCTGCTGCAGGAGTTTGTCAGGATGATGGCCACTCACGATATAAAGGTATATGAAGGCGAGGAAAAAGACGGTAAAAAAGCCTACTATGTCCCCTTTGAGCAGACGAGATACTATTTGGTTAGAACCATTTTTGAAAAAGTGCATGAATTTCCCGATAGCTTATTTTACGATGTCAGCACCTGGACGATGAGTTCAGCATTTGGTATTGATGCAGAGACAGTTACAGTCAGCCCTAACTTCATAAGAAATGCTACATTGCTGGATTACGAAAGCAATTTTAACCCCGCTAATCAGTATCAGCCATTTGAGAAGTCAGCCGTTGGATATATTTTTGAGTGGAATCACTTTTTGGCTCCCGGATTGCTTTATGATTTACTTAGAGAAGGGGTGAAGACTAAGGTTGCATTTTCTCCTTTTTCGATAAAAGTGGATGGTGGTGTAACTAATTTTTCCGAAGGAAGTATCCTTATTTTACCGGGTATTCAAGACATGTCCGAAGCGGAACTGCATCAGCTACTGAGTGAGCAGGCCTCCGAAAAAGGCATAAGGATACACGCAATGGATAGGGGATTATCTACTTCAGGTATTGATCCCGGTAGTCCGACCTT
>SLKL01000374.1 GCA_007134625.1 Saprospiraceae bacterium | reverse complement strand
CCTTTCTCGCCTTGCTCTCCTCTTGGTCCCTGAATACGTCCTACATTTTCCCAGACATCATCTGTCCATACCCATAAGTCACCATCTATTAAATAGCCATCTCCGGGATTGCCTTGGGAAGGTAAATCAAATTCACTGTCCAATTTGCCAACTATCGTTACACTTGTCCCGGGATTTCCCTGATCACCTTTCTCCCCTTTCTCCCCTCTTGGTCCCTGTATGCGACCTACATTTTCCCAGACGTCATCTGTCCATACCCATAAGTCACCATCAATCAAATAGCCATCACCCGGATTGCCTTGGGACGGTAAATCAAATTCACTGTCTAGCTTGCCTACTATTGTTACGCTCGTGCCTGGATTTCCTTGGTCACCTTTTTCGCCTTGCTCACCTCTTGGTCCTTGTATCCGACCTACATTTTCCCAAACATCATCTGTCCATACCCATAGGTCGCCATCAATCAAATAGCCATCACCCGGGTTGCCTTGGGATGGTAAATCAAACTCACTATCCAGTTTACCAACTATAGTTACGCTCGTGCCGGGATTGCCTTGGTCTCCTTTCTCTCCTTGCTCGCCACGTGGTCCTTGTATTCGACCTACATTTTCCCATACGTCATCTGTCCATACCCATAGGTCGCCATCAATTAAATAGCCATCTCCGGGATTGCTTTGGGAGGGTAAATCAAATTCACTATCTAGCTTACCAACAATGGTTACGCTCGTGCCCGGGTCGCCCTGATCTCCTTTTTCTCCCTGTTCACCACGTTGTCCTCGGGGACCCTGAATCCGTCCTACATTTTCCCATCTAGTGCCTGTCCAAACCCATAAGTCACCATCTATTAAATAGCCATCTCCGGGATTGGATTCGGAAGGCAGATCAATTGGACTATCTAAACTACCAATAATGGTTACACTGGTACCTGGGTCGCCTTTTTCCCCTTGGTCACCTTGTTCTCCCTGAGGACCTTGAATCCGTCCTACATTTTCCCAAATATCATCTGTCCATACCCATAAGTCACCATCGATCAAATATCCATCGCCTGGGTTAGCTGAAAAAGGTAAATCATCAGGATTATCTAATTTACCCTTGATGGTCACACTGGTTCCGGGATCCCCTTTTTCGCCCCGTTCACCCTGCTCACCACGCGGACCCTGAATATTTCCGACATTGACCCATTCATCTCCAGTCCATACCCACAATTCTGCGTCTATGAGATAGCCGTCTCCAAAATTTGCCTCATCCGGCAAGTCACCGGGGCTATCGAGTTTGCCTACAATCCTTACACTGGTTCCGGGATCCCCCTGTGGTCCGATTGGTCCTTCGGGACCCTGTTCACCTATGGGTCCTTGAGGTCCCTCCGGTCCGGGAGTACCACTATTTTGAGAAAACATTGCGAACGGAACGGTTAATAATTCGGCAACGCCCATTGGGGTCATAATCCCTGTTTCCGGATCTCCAATTTGAACTTCCATAAAAATTGCTCCTGCCCCCCAATCTATAAGATTCATGCTACCTACAGCATTGGTACCACGACCTACTTTTAGGTTGATAATCCCAAAATCATTGGTCTCAATTTCATGGTCTTCTTCATAAACTACATTACCCAATTCACTACCTCTTCTCAGCTGGATGTTGATTAGTACCTCCTGATTGGTCTTTGGTACTCCATCAGCATCCCGAACTACTGCCTGATAATTAAAGGCTGTTTGTTGTCCGTAGATTTCTGTTGTGGTGGTGATGAAAAAAAGTGAAAGTAAAAAGAGAATGCTTAGATGTTGTAAAATCGGTTTCATAAGGCAGTTAGTTTTTTATTAGTTTAAATGTCTTTTCTGTATTCAAGTCGGGAAAACGGATACTTAGCAAATAAAATCCGGGTTTCCATTGGTGGGTATTGATCTGATGTTGAAAAGTAGCATTCAATTCAGGTTTTTCGTAGTGAATTAGTCTTCCGAGCAAATCGCTTACTACAATCTCCGTATCACCGCTTGATTGGGTAGTTTCATTGGAGATTTTCAGCAAAAGGATATCCATAAAGGGATTGGGATATACCGTCAATTCAAAATCAGGTATTATCTCAGCTACCACTGTACCCATATCAAAAGTTTGATGGAACCCCTGAGTAAGAATGTAGTCTCCGGATTGAAAGGTCTCAATGGCGAATTCCCCGGCTGATGCACTGATTTGATATTGGTCATTTTGAAACTCTAAACCAAAGGAGGAGACCAGCCAAAGGTCATTGATTTGTGCAACCACTGACTTAGAAAAAAGCAGTAAAACGATTATAAAAATTGATTTCATTTAAAAATTTTTTTAATATTTACTATCAACCAAACATAGTAATTCAATTTGAAAATTGAAATATATTAATAATTCCATTTTATATTTGGAGGTAAATATACATTACCGGCAATATTTTAATATAATTTCAAGCACAAATTTCTAAGAAAATACTGTGTGATTAATCACCCAAAAGGGTGAAATTGGGGGGTTATAAGCGTTTACATTAGATTTTACAATTATCTTCTAGTTCTAGTAAATGTCTACATTTTTTCCTTTTCTTTTTTTGCTTGTCCAAAAAAAGAAACAAAAAAACGACACCCTGATCAAAGGCATTTTTTAGAAGTCCTCTTCGAGGTCATCTAAAAACCAGATCTGTGAAGCTAATTTTCTTACAAGGATTCAGAAAATCTTAACGCTTCACAGATCTATATGCTGGTGATCAGGGGAATTTGATGAAAATTATTGAAAAAAATCTATAAGGAGTTTACTTAAATAAATTGATTATCAAAGTTTTTTAAGGAAGGAAAAAGTGTTGATTAATTAGGATAGTCTTCATGATTAGTTGATTTTCCTTCTGAAAGTATTTATGAGGTTACCTGAGTTTTACCAAGAGCTCATTGCGGCTCTTTACATCCATTTTATCGTAGATGTTTTTGATGTGGGTTTTTACGGTATTGACGGAAACAAATAGTTTATCTGCTATAGCTTGATTGCTCAACCCCTCCCAAAGTAACTGAATGATCTTGAATTCGGTATCTGTAAAAGGTGTAATGACTCTTTGGTCAAGGCGATCTTTATTCAGGTTTTTGTCATCGTTTTCTTGTTGATGTCGAAAAAGGGCTATTTCGACGCTGGATAGTAAATCTCTCTCTTTAAACGGTTTGACAATATAGCCATACGGCAAGGTGGGCTTTACCCTTTCTAAGGTGGCTTTGTCACTGTAAGAAGTGAGAAAAAGGAAAGGAATATGGTATTTTTCACGGATTATTTCAGCAAGCTCGATACCGTCTTTGTCACCTTTTATATTGATGTCCAAAATGACCATATCCGGTTGACGGGTAGCAAGCATATCTAGTGCCTTTATAGAGGAATGGGCAATGCCAATTACCTGATAATTTGCTGCAGAAAGGGTAAACTCAATATCCGCGGAAATAATGGGCTCATCCTCAACTATCAGTATTTTTACGGACATGATTAAGCAACTTTTTGATATTCTTTGATTTTTAAAATGACCTCTGTTCCATTCTGCTGTACCATCTGTATGTCGGCCTCCAATTTAGCAGCTAAGGATTGAATTAACTTCTGTCCAAAACCGCCTTTTTTGTCTTTATTTTCTCTTTGACTTATTCCCACTCCATTGTCTTTTACTTTAAAAAACAAGGCATCTTCCTCTTCCCAAAGCTCAACTTCCAGGGTTGCTTCTGCAATATCCTCAAAAGCGTGTTTTAAAGCGTTACTGACGAGCTCATTGGCAATTAAACCCAGTGGAATCACAGTATCAATATCAAGGGTAAGCGGTCTGATTTTTGTTTTTAGCTTAATTCGCTCCTCTTCGATATTATAGGTATCGAAAAGACCCTGAATAAGATTGGTAAAATAATCCTTCATATTGATGCCTCGAACATCGTCATCCCGGTAAAGATTCTGGTGTAGGATTGCCATAGAGTTAACGCGATTTCTACCCTCTGCAATAGCCATTACCGCTTTTTGATCGTCAATGAATTGGGACTGCAATTTCAACAAACTCGAAATAACCTGCAGATTATTTTTTACCCGGTGGTGTATCTCCTTTAAAAGGATATTCTTTTCTTCCAGCGTTTTGGAAATAATGGCATTTTTCTCTCTGAGAGTCCGATTATTCCTTGTCTTAATCCGTTGTAGCCTAAAAGCAAAAAATGCCAAAGCACTCAATGCCACCAAGGCTGTTATAAATATAATTCGGTCTCTGTTCGCCTTTTGTATTTGCAGGTCTTTTACCTGATTTTGTGCATTAAGCAAGTGGATTTCCTGTTCTTTTTTATCTGCTTCAAAACGAGTAAGCGCGTTGATAAGGTTTCTGTCTTTTTCAACATTATCAAGACTATCCTTAATGACGGTGTAATCCATTAAAGCCGAAAATGCATTTTGATAATCTCCGGTATTTTGATAACTTACGATCAATTCGCGGTAGGTATCTCTTTCGATTTCTTTAAAACCCTGAGTAATGGCAATTTCTTTAGCCTGTTGAAGATAATTCACAGCAGTTGAAAAGTTTTGGGCTTTGTTGTGCAACTTTCCCAATCCCATTAAAGCATTTGCTCGTATAAAGGCATTCAATTCTGCTCCATTTATGAGGAGATCCTCATAGATTTCCCGGGCAGATGAGTTTTTTTCCATAGCCAGAAGAGAATTGGCATAAATGAGTTGATACCGCGGAAGGTAATCGGGATGCAGCAACTCGTCTGATTGTAAAACTTCCTCCATCAGTTGCAGGCTTTTCTCATAATTTCCACTTCTGAAATACAATTCGCTGATATTGGTCAGTGCTATGGATTGACGGGCTAAATCACCCCTTTCCTGAGCTATGTCAAAACTTCGCTGATAGTAAATACGCGCCAATGAATCCCGCTTAGTCCGCTCATAAACAGCC
This sequence comes from Saprospiraceae bacterium, assembly GCA_007134625.1. Lineage (GTDB taxonomy): Bacteria > Bacteroidota > Bacteroidia > Chitinophagales > Saprospiraceae > PWJY01. The sequence goes on along the minus strand of SLKL01000374.1, from coordinate 733 downwards.
CCCATGGAATTGTAAATGGACCCCAATGCAGCCTGATTTCCAAGTTGATCAAAAATCCTTTCTGCCTCAAGCAAAGACTGAAGTGCTTCTTCATAACGACCCATTGGGATGTAGAGAGTTGCATCATAGGCTTTAGACATTCCAAAGAGGGGTTCAAAGGACAACTTTTGAGCCAGTTCTCCAAATTTTTGGTTGTAAATCAGTGCTTCTTCGGGTCTCTCAAAAGTGGTCAATCGCCTCAATTGGTTGTAGTACTGCATTCTGATGGAGTCATCGACTTCCACCTCTATAAGATTCAAAATGCTGTCGCGGATAATGGTATTGGACTCTGATAATTCTCCATTGCTTTGAGCGTAGCTTATGCTCATACCCAGACTGAGCCAAAGGATAAAACCCAATACCAAAAATCTATTTTCCATTTTTGTTACAATCAAATGTGCCGCAAATTAATACTAATTCTTCATTTTTTTACCCTCTAAATCCTCATCAAGTATTTTTTCTATGTCTTTCAGATCGCTGATCAGTAATTTATTCAATTTCTGTATGGTCGATTGAATAGCTATCCTCTTCTTATCCATGACTACAAAGTATTTGTGGCAAAGATGAGGTAAGGGGAGAAAGGGGAGTTCACCCGAAAGGATGAAATTGTCTATATCATCTCATTCACCCCATCCACCAACATCTCAATATCCTCATCTGTATGTAGCGCATTCAAAACGATACGGGTTACTTT
>SLKL01000218.1 GCA_007134625.1 Saprospiraceae bacterium | reverse complement strand
GTCTAAATGGATTAAAACGTCTGACCCTATCTTTAATATCATCAACTGGGTCAGTAATTGTTGTATCCTTAAGTAAATCTTTTAATCTTGCTTCAGCCTCTTTTTTGGCTTTTTCTCGTAATTCTTCCTCTTTCTGTCTGGCAACTTCCCTTAAAGAGTCAGCCTGTTCCTGTATGATAGAATCAGCTTGATCTCTTCGGTCTCTTACTTCGTCCTCAACCCTGTCCCGGACCCTGTCCGTTTCCCTTTCAATCCGATCTCTTACAACATCTTCTACCTTTTGTGAAATGGTTTGACCTGTTGAAACGCCCATAAGGCGAATTGAAAATGTAGGATTTAACAATGTTCCACCAACTTCGATTCCAACATCCACATTAGAGCCATCTCCAAGATCCACTCCTCTCCTCGAAGCCTCTGACTGAATGAATCTCAAGCCTGTTTGTACTGTCTCCCCTGCGGGTGAACTTCCTATTTTAGATTGTGGAATAGATGCCTCAATCAAATAATCCATTTCACCGCCAATCTGATGAGTCCCACTGAAGCCCATGGTTGTACCGGAAATTTGATGTGTACTGGGACGCAATTCAAATGTCCCGTTGTTGATTTGAAACCAGTTTTCAGTATTGTCTAAAGTAATTCTTTTTAGCTCGGAGACTTTTAAACGTTCACCTATTTGGTTCAGGACGGGAAGATCTATAATAGTGGCCTCAATGGTTTGAAAAAATCCCTCTGCATTAAAAGAGTTCCAAACAGGCATCATCCCCTGACCAAGTCTGGTGTTCATAATCAGCTCGGAGTTAATGAAGCCATTCATATATTCGAAAATGGGTGCAACAGCTGCCAACATTCTCATGTTCTGAAAGGCTGTTGATATGTTAAAATTTTGGATTTCAAGTTTCATATTAACAAAAGGGTCATCTTCAGCTGTGTCGTAAAGTCCGTTCAACCCTAATTTTCCGTTAAAAATTTCTCCTTCAAAATCACGCAATGCGAGAGCAGCATCTTTAATCTCGATATCCCCTCTGACATTAGAAAAAATAAGATCAAAATACTGCAATCTGTTCAAACGCCCTTTAATCCCAAAATCAATGTTTGCAGGAACAACTACAGCCTCCATTTCATCCATGGTCTTACTACCTTCTTCAATTTCCGTTTGCTCCTCATCCGTCATCATAGCCTCCATCCAGTTATTCAGATTTAATGAACCGGATGTAATCTCCAATTCGCCGACGAGTGTTTCGTCAAGAAATACATAATTCATATAGTTTCCGATAAATCCACTTCCTGACAATTGGTCACCAAAAATGCTACTGTTAAAAGTGTGAATGTGAATATCACTTTCAGTAAGATAGCCGGTAGTGTTTAGGGCACTCATTTCAATATCAAAAAATGATAACCTGTCCACACGTCCATTCAGGTGAACAGTATAAAGGAAATCAGGAACTACTGCCATTGCCGGCTCTTCAGTGACTTCTGCAGGGACTGAGGGAGGAGGCATCAGTGCATCCACATCGAGGTGCCCTGAAATAACATTTGCATCAATCGTAATTCTATCCCCATACATTGCGAATTCATACCACTTCTCCAGAGCTAAATCGCCCCTGATATCACTTCCATTAATTATCAAGGATGCATTGTTTAACTGCAGTAAATGGGGTTTCAGATTCACCTCAGAGTTCACCTCAATTATTTCAAAATAGTCAAATAAAATCCTGCCCGCACTAATTCCGGCATCAATGTCAACATTGAAAAAAGGTGATTTTTCACTGTACTGATCTTCAATTTTTACTGCATCTGTATCGCTATCTGTAGCAAAAAGTTGCATCATTTCATCTATATCTAAAAGATGAGATCTGATCATCAGGTTTCCATTTAAAGGTTGGTTATCAGCAAACATAGCCAGTATATTGCCCAGATCACCTTCGAATGAAATATCGCTACTGCCAATTTCAATTCTGGAACTACCGAGAGTAGTGCTTCTTTCATTGAATGTTGCTTTGGCAGCAGGTATATTTACTGCGGGAAAACCACTCATGGCAACAACTACTGATTGCAGATCAATATCACCATTAAAAATTAAGTTATCCCACTCTCCATTTTCTACATTTTCCCAATTGAATTCAGCATTTAAGAGCGCCTGTACATGACCTGAAAGACGATCCATTCCTTCCAAAGGAAATACTTTGGAAAACTCATCGAGATTAATATGTCCATCAATATTTGATCTTATAAAAGGATTGCTTACAGGATTAGAAACAAAAAGACTGCTGCTAAATGGATTGCTACCCAAGTCAAACTTAAAAACTGAAAGATCAATTAGTAAATCATCCATTGATCCCTCCGGTTTATTTACTGCAAGGTCTATCTGTATGTCATTAATAGGCAAATCCATTTCAGGATAGCGAACAAATGCATCGGTAACTTCGAGTTTCATGTCAATAGCAGGAAAAATTTCATCTGCCTCAGAGAACAACCCATTAATTGCAGTCCTGAAATCAAATCCACCTCTGATTTCCATATCATCCAGGCCTGCCAATGCAGCTATAGGAAGCACAGAAAACAGTTCTTCAAATGCATTGCCGGGAGCTTCAAGCTTTAAATCTAAATCAATGCGATCATCCTCCAATAACTGTAGCTTACCTTCAAAATTCAATAAAAGTTTATTTAGCTCCAGCTGATTGTGCACAACTTCAAATGTGGAGGTATTAAAATCTGCAAGTATATTCAAGGCCCAATCTACCGGCAAAGCGTATAGATAAGATATTCCCCCAGAGGACAAATATAGTTCCTTGATATTGGTTAGTGTCTCAAGCGTAAAAACCTCCTCCGAGAAATTTCCACTTCCCCTGTGATTGATTTCATAAATTGCAAGTTTATTTGCACCCCCCAAATCCTCAAAGAAAATATTTCCGTTTCTGATTTCATAGGATCTTAGATCAAGGGAAAAATCCGCAGATTCTCCTTCAACAGCATCGACCTCCGTATCTTCTGTATCTTTTAAAATATTGTAATTAGCACTACCGTCTGAAAGCATAATTATATTCAGGTCCATACCTTCGAGAATCAGATTTCTGATTTCAAAAGGGCTGTTTCGTTTCCACAGTGACGATAAATTAATTGTGACAGCTACATATTCTGTGCCAACCAAGGGCACACCTTCAAATTCGTTTTTTCCTTTAATTCCAAAGTCATCAATCCTTACATTAAGGTTAGGAAAACTTCTGATTAAAGAGATATTGACATCGGAAAATTCAACTTCTGCATCAATTTGTTTATTTATTTCAGTGCGGATAGATTCTACAATTCTATCTTTAAAAATTAAAGGGATTGCAATCAGCAAAGCGATAAAAACAAGAAAAAGCACGATTGCTACTTTAAAAACTTTTTTCAACTTCATAGAGGGTAGTTATATTTTGGTATCAAACACGAACTGAATACATCTATTTAAACATTAGAGTTCCTCAATTATTATTCTTTACATTTTATTCACAGTCTAAGTACATAACAAAAAATCGGATAATAATAAAACCTTTATTTCTCGCAAAGCCACTAAGGCGCAAAGTAACGCAAAGGATATGTGGTTATTTCAAGGTGTTTGGCAATCAAAAACACATAGTTTCTTGCAAAAAAATTTTGAATTACTCAATTGTCTTAGCGATAACTTGGCGGCCTGGCGTCTTAGCGTGAACCTAATCTTGTTCAATACCTATTGTAATAAAATAGGTTAAATACTAAATTAGCTAATTGATCCAAAGGGCTAAATTACAAGCATTTTGCGTAATAGCTTTATGATTCATGTATGTTTTGTTCTATAAAATTTTAAATTTTTGTCATATACTCAGATTCACAGTAAGATTATCTTATATTCCCAATTTCAAGCAAAGTTGGATTTTAATTTTAGAAGAGTCAAATATCAGTCAAAGGTCAAGCAATTTGCCAAAAGAACTTAAAATAATAACCAAAGGATAAGATAATAGACAGAAACTGCAAAAAACAATTATCCTCTAATCTCCCACTGCAAATTCATAAATCACTCCATCGTCTGTATTCATAACATAGGCTTTACTACCATCAGAATTCCATGCAAAAGATCTGGGATTAGAAAGGGATACAGACATCTGCTGATAGAAAGACGCAGTTTCAATTTTCCATGGATTGGATAATTTATATTGTTGTATTTTTTGTAGTTCAGTGTCGAGCAAGTACATATCACCACCATTGGGATGGAAAGTAACGGCGCGGACAGCTTCATGATTTTCTGAAATATCTAAGGAAACATACTCATCTAAGCTGCCTATGCTCCAGGATGTTGTTAAATTAAACTGATGAATCATTTCCTTGTTTCGGTCGTCTATGTAGAGATAAATCCCTTCCGGATGAAAAAATATTCCATGCCCCCTCTCCACATAATCTGCTAAATCTAAATAATCAGAAAAGATTGAGGATGAGATATTCCCCGCTTCTTTTAAATCAAACTCCCAGATTTCAGTACGATTAAATAGCCACATTCTTCTCAAATCATCCTGGCGTATAAAAAACCCATGACCGTGGTTTCCTTGATCGGTAGTTCCAACAAAATTCTCAGTAGAATAAGAATGAAGGTAAACAGCTGAACCAATATCACCTTTAGTTTCCAATTTAAATGAAACAACCTTATTGTTTCCACGAGAATGAACAAAAAGCAAGGTATCTCCAACAACTTGAATCGCCCTGGCATTATCTGTATATTCAGAGGTATTAAAGAAGTTTGCAGTGGTCTTAAGAAGTGAAATATCAAAAGCAGATGTTTCTGGGTAATCAGGCACACTTATCTGCTTACTGCAATTGGTACTTAAAAGGAGAACAAAAAGAGAAAGTAAAAAGCAATGAATTTTATCCATGATAGTATTTATAAGTAAAGGTCTTTTTTTTATATGAAGTATTCACAAAACATGTGTTAATTTTATGTAATGTCAACTTTATCTTACCACCTTATAATCTTATTCTCCTTCCATTAATATCTATTTCAACTTTTATTGTTAATTTCAGTTTCTTAATTAATTAGCTCTATAAATGAATAACAACAAGTTAAGACTTCTGTCCTATGTTATTATAGTTTACATGTTGCTGGCATTTGCCTGGTGGACTATTTTATTAAATGATAAAAACGAGGATGCCTTTACGGCAAAAAAGGAACTCTTGAGAATAGTTCTAATTGCGGACAACCAATACGAAGATGAAAGATCTTTTTTACAGCATCCATCATACACCAATTTAAAACAGCGATATGAACGCAGACAGTTGATGATTTTTGGAGAATCACTCGTTTTTGTTATCAGTTTGTTTATTGGTTTTTGGTTTATAAATAAGGGGTATCGAGATATCATTCAAAACTCAAAAACTAAAACTAATTTTCTACTTTCGATAAGTCATGAATTAAAGAGCCCTGTAGCCAGTGTAAAACTGGCATTGGAAACCATAATGAAACGAAAGCTCAATAACGAGCAGCTTATAAAAGTTAGCTCCGGAGCACTGGCAGAAAATACACGCCTTGGATCATTAATTGAAAATTTGTTGCTGGCCACAAAATTAGAAGATCCCTATGAGCTTAAAATTGAAGAAATCAATCTTACTGAATTGATTCAACCGATGATTACTAATGAGCTTTTAAAG
>SLKL01000235.1 GCA_007134625.1 Saprospiraceae bacterium | reverse complement strand
TTACCCACGCCACCTTTTTGATTGGCAATTGTAATTACTTTTCCCATTTTCTATTAAATCAGATACTGATCTCGTCTCCAATCTGAGGGAGTATCAATTCCTTGTTTTTTGCTTTAAAATCCGCTACTGCTGCTCCTTTGTCCTCAATGACTATGTAACCAAAAGTGTCAAAGTGACAACCGATTATCTTATCGCATTCGATAAAGTCCGAAGCGATCAGGGCATCATCAGTACCCATGGTAAAGTTATCACCAACCGGTAGAATTGCAGCATCCAATTTTCCTGAAGTCATGGGAATCAGCTTCATATCCATGTGTAGGGCTGTATCTCCTGCTATATAGAGGGTCTTTCCACCTGATTTCAGAACAAATCCTCCGGGATTTCCGCCATAGGTGCCATCAGGCAAAACACTTGAATGAATTGCATTAACGTATTTCAATTCGCCAAAATCAAAGCTTCGCTTTCCACCGTGATTCATGGGGTGACCTTTTAAGCCTTTCTCTCCATACCAGCTTACGATCTCAAAATTGGAAATAATGGTTGCATCAGAATTTTTAGCTATTAGTTCAGCATCGGCAACATGGTCTTCATGACCATGAGTCAACAACACATAATCAACTCTGATCTCATTTACATCTATTTCTTTCGCTAACTCATTCGGACTGATGAAGGGGTCAACGATTAACTTCTTACCTTGTGTTTCGATTAAAAAACAGCCATGTCCTAAAAACTTGATTTTCATTTTTCCTAAATTTTATGAAGATTAGAAATAATTTTCTTGAATCGGACTGCAAAGTTAATCTTTAAAAAGCAGAAAAGGAAATGACTAAACCTTAAAGGCATTTATGGGTTTTTAAAGGGGTGAACAATAACTTGAAAAAACGTAACTATTACGACCCTAGATATCGCATAAATTTTGTCATGATTTTTGCTTTTTTAATGCAAAAATCCCGCCAAATCTCGATCAAGCCAAAGGCATGAATTTGTGAGATTTTCAGATTAATAACCACGGGAGATGCCCGTGGTTATTAATGTAGGACCCTTTCAGGGTCTTCTACTAAATAGTTACGAAATTTATAAATGAATGAAATTTAAAAATTGGGGCAATATAGAATCATTTTTTACCTCAAATCTTACTCCTTTGCACTGTTTGCCACCAATTCAAAACCTTAATATATTATTCTATGATTTCGATGGTAAACCAAAATTTGCTTTTTTCGTTCTATCTTGTCTAGATTCCGGAAAAATAATCTTTTAATAAAATCTATTAAATTGAAAAATACGCCTAAAATTACTTTGATCTCCTCCACAGACAGACCGGGTAGTCAGACTGCTTTGATCTCCTCTTTTTTGTATAAAAAGGGTGTGGAAAAATCCTATGACATTGATCTGCTCGACTTGTCAAAAGTTCCTCTTGAATGGCTGTCCAATTCTGAATATAGCGAGGAAGGACAACACGAAAAGCTGAGTGAACTGCAGGATAGGTTTTTTTCGGAAAAAACCACCCATTACATTTTCGTAGTGCCGGAATACAATGGGAGTATGCCCGGTATTCTCAAACTTTTTATCGACGCTATCTCCGTTAGAAAGTACAAGGAAAATTTCTTTCACAAAAAAGGTTGCCTCATTGGCGTGGCATCCGGAAGGGCCGGAAATATCAGAGGACTCGACCATCTTTCTGATATTCTCAATTACCTGGGACTCATTATTTTTCCGGAAAAAATGCCTATATCCAGAATTTATGAATGGGTAGAAAAAAATGAAATTATGGATGAGGAATTAAGAAAAGAACTCGAGAGGTTGTTGGAGGATTTTAGTCAGTTTTAAGTTTATTCATTAATCCAAAAGGTTCAATAGAATTTCTTTAATCTTCTCACTTGAATGTCCACCTCCGGTAAGCCTTGCTTGTTCTCTGGAGTTTTTATGAAATACGATTACCGGGTATCCACTGATTCCAAACACCCATCCAAATGACTCAAATCCTTCGTTTATCGTCTGATAAAACTTAACACCGGGGAGGTCCTCATCACCAACTAAACCCTCAAGAGCAGGGCGCTGCATACGACAAACAGTACTCGTTGGCGAATAGAAGAAAACTACATTCACCCCACTTGCTCTTATACTTTGATACATTTCAAAAGAATTGATTTCAATCAAATTCGTAGGTTGATCATCGTCTTTTTTACAGCCAATGAAAAGGAGGGCACTAAGGAAAAGGATTAAGGTTACTCTCATAATTGATGGTTTTCAAGGTGGATAAAAGAATCAGTCCATAAGATCGAGAAGCATATTTTTTAATTTATCAGCTTCGTGTCCACCTCCAAGTAGGCGATCTTTTTCATCACCGTCTTTGAAAAATAAGATTACGGGATGCCCACTTACTCCATAATACTGAGCCACATTGGAGAGGTTGTCATTGTTATTCTGAAGAAAAGCTACCTGATCAAGGTCTGCATCACCTATTATTTCCGCAATAAGCGGGCGTTGTCTGTTGCAGATACTGCACGAAGGGGAGTAGAAGAAAACCAAATTAACCCCACTTTCCAACTTCTCCTGAATTTGTTCAAGTGATTCAACTTCTATGAAAAGAGCGTGGCTTTGATCGCCATTGTCGTCGTCTTTGCTGCATGCTGTCAGAAAAAGAAGGCTAAGGAATAGGATAGAAAATATTCTCATTGTTTTTTTGACAAATATAAGAATATTACTTAAATCGGTATTGAAGCAACTCCGGGCACTCCTAAATCAAAAACTTTCCATTGCGGTAAATCGGTTCTCCATCCGTCAGGATTTCGCTATCCTGAGTCATGTCAGTAATCATATCCCAATGGATGGAGGAATTATTTTTGCCTCCGGTCTGTAAGTATGATTGACCAATAGCCATGTGGATGGTACCACCTATTTTTTCATCGAATAAAATATTGCGTGTCATGCGTTGTATTCGATAATTGGTACCAATCGCCACTTCACCAAATCTGCGCGAACCGGGTATGGCAAAAACCTGATCCAGAAAGTCCTTGCCACGCGTCGCATCCCATTTGACTATTTCGCCTTTTTCCACCCATAGTTCTATGTTTTCAACTTCCTCGCCTCTGAAAATAGCCGGATAAGAAAACTTCACATAGCCATGTACATCGTCTTCTATGGGAGCACTGAATACCTCGCCTGAAGGCATGTTGGCTCTGCCGTCAGAATTGATCCATACCCGTCCTTTTGTACCAAAACGGATGTCGATATTGGGCCCTTTGTACTGTACTTCACTCACCTGATTGAGGTGATCGACTATCCGCTGTTGTTCCTTGCGCACCTCCAACCAGCTTTGCTCCGGATTTTCATCGTAAAGCCTGCAGGCATCGAATACAAAGTTTTTAAAATCATCCAGTGACATACCTGAATTCTGAGCCGAAGCCTGAGTCGGATACTCGCAAAGCGTCCTGCGCATAGAACCGTCTGCTGTTCTGGAAAAATACAGATCATTGATTTCCTTCATGGCTTTTTGTCGGCGGGCAGATCGCTTGGGGTCAATGCCACTTGTTTCCCTGAGATTATAGGGCGCACGTATATTCAAAAAAGCATCAAAATCACGGAAAGCTATGGAACTGAAAACAGGTTTTTCGTCCAATAAACTCTCTTTGGCGTTTTTCATAAAGATCTCCTGTTTACCCGGAAATTCGATATTGACTTCGGTTTTTACTCCCATTTCCACAGCCTTCCGATAGACCTCTTTCAAAAGGGGTTGCCCTTCAAAAGTGGTGGTAATAAAAAGGCTGTTTCCGTCTTTTAGATCCAGACAGTAGTTGAGTAGCAGATCTGCGTATTTTTCTTCTATGGTTTTCATTAAGTGGTTTTTTTATGTAACTATTTACGACATGTATGACCCTTTCAGGATCCTCTTCTTTGCTTGTCTTCTCACCTTTGTGTATGCAGGCTACATAGTATCACCATTGTTTAGCGATATATGGATATTTTCGGTGGTATTCCGAGGTGACCTTTTTTAGCAAAATTGATCTGAGTTCGTTCAGGTTTTCTTTGGTATGAGCGGATATCATCACAAAATCTTCACCGTACTTTTTTTGGAAAGACTGCTTTAGTTCACCTTCGATTTCTTGCTTTTCAGATTCTTCCAGCAGTGCATCAAAATTCATTTTCCGATACAGATCCATCTTGTTAAAAACCATGATGGTGGGTTTGTCCTGTGTATCGAGATCGCTCAACGTTTGATTGACCGTCTGAATATGATCGTCGTATTGTGGATGCGCGATATCCACGACATGCACGAGAATATCGGATTCCCTGACCTCGTCAAGGGTGGACTTAAAACTATCCACAAGGTGATGCGGAAGTTTTCGGATAAAACCGACTGTATCACTCAGCAAAAACGGTGTTCTGTCCAGGACTACTTTACGAACTGTGGTGTCAAGTGTAGCAAAAAGTTTGTCCTCGGCGAAAACCTCTGACTTACTCAGCAAATTCATAATGGTACTTTTTCCCACATTAGTATATCCCACGAGAGAGACGCGTATCATTTTTCCCCTTTGCTTACGGCGGGTTTCATTTTGCAGCTCAATTTTCTGAAGTTTGTCCTGAAGCTGAGAGATTTTAGTACGGATAATACGGCGATCCGTCTCAATTTCTTTTTCACCGGGACCCCTCATACCGATACCACCCCGCTGTCGCTCAAGGTGAGTCCACATACCTCTAAGTCTGGGAAGCAAATACTGCAATTGTGCAAGCTCTACCTGAGTTTTGGCCTGCGCCGTCTGTGCCCGCCTTGCAAAAATATCGAGAATGAGGCTGCTACGATCAACGATCTTTACTTTGAGTTCTTTTTCGATATTGTTGATCTGTGAGCCCGTCAGGTCATCATCGAATATAACCATTCCGGCATCGTGTTTTTCCACCATCTCTTTTAACTCCTGAAGCTTACCACTTCCCAGATAATGTCGTCTGTGCGGATGATCCATTTTCTGAAGGCATCTGTCCACCGTTTCTGCTCCTGCCGTCAAGGCAAGAAATTCCAGTTCATCGAGATGTTCGATGGCTTCTGTTTCTGTCATTTCTCCGTGAATTACAGCTGCCAGTATGGCTTTTTCATCATCTTTTCCAATACCTGCTGCCAAGTTTTCACCTACTTTCCAATCTGAAGGATTCTTATTTTCCACTAAATCATTTTACTTTAAAAAAACGTGACTTCAATCAAACGGTCAACGGCAAAACGTATTATTATCGCAATGATTGACCGCTGAATGTCACAATGAGACAAAGCTAAGAAAAAAAGGGGAAAGCTTACTGCATGCGGGTTTATTTTATATAGTGGGGTCTGAATAATTGAAAGTTGATCCTTCGACTTAGTTCGACTTCGCTCACTACAAGTCGCTTGGTTCGGCTCCGCTCACCACAGCGCACTACAGCGCACCACATTGCACCACAGCTCACTACATCGCAGAAGAGTAATGAATAATGCTTGTCCCGGGGATAGGTGGGGAGATAATGAAATAGTATAGTAGTAGATGCATACAAAAGGCTTTAAATGCGTTCGAAATAATAAGAGAGCAGTCAATAGCCAATAGTCAGGGGCTAATTTTTCCGGAAGAGGGAGTCAAAAGCTAATGGTATTGCTTCCGGCTCATTTCATTAAAGTAATCCAGGATTTTTTGTTGGTATTCTTCCCTGTGAGGAGATTTCATGAT
>SLKL01000383.1 GCA_007134625.1 Saprospiraceae bacterium | reverse complement strand
GATTCATCAAACCGCATATCAATGTCAGTATCGTTAATCCTGTCAATGGTCGCAATTACTGCTGCTGTACCACTTCCAAAAGCTTCGATCAACTCCCCTTTTCTGTAGGCATCTTTTACTTCTTCAATAGTTAGTGGTCTTTCTTCCACTGAATAGCCCTCAGCTTTCAAATAGTCCAATATGGTCATACGGGTGATTCCCTTTAAGATTGAACCATCAGTAGCGGGGGTGACGATTTTGTCTTTAAAAACAAAAAACAGATTCATCGTACCCACTTCCTGTATGTATTTGAATTCGTGGGCATCCATCCACATCACCTGATCGAAGCCCTCTTCCTTGGCCAGTTTTGCAGGGAGTAATGATGCAGCATAATTTCCGCAGGTTTTGGCCTCTCCTACTCCACCGTTTACGGCTCTAACGTATTTTCGTTCCACCTTTAAGCTAACCGGCTTACTGTAATATGGTCCAACCGGCAGGGTTATAATCAAAAACTTATAAGTCTGAGATGCAGTAACTCCGATAAATTTATCCGTCGCAAACATAAAGGGTCTTAGGTATAGTGCACTTCCTTCATGCGGGGGTATCCATTTTCGATCCAAATCAACTAACTGATGAATGGCCTCCAAAAAGACTTCTCCCGGCAACTCCGGCATACACATTCGCCTCGCTGAAGCATTCAGTCTATCCACGTGTTTTTCGGGTCTGAAAAGAAGAGGATTACCCTCTTGGTCAACAGTCGCTTTCATTCCTTCAAAAATGGATTGACCATAATGGAGAGCCATCATGGCGGGATGAATATTTAATTCTCCAAAGGGAATGATTTTGAAATCTTTCCACTCTCCATCAGCATAATCAGCAGAGAACATATGGTCCGAAAATACCCGACCAAATGGAATATTGTTAAAATCTACAGTACTCAAACGGGAATTCTCCGTTGGATATATTTTTATTTTAGTCATAAGCTTTAATTTGCGCTAAAGTACAAAATTTGACCTAACTTTGTGTTATCAGTAATCCGAAATCTTCTTATATTAATTCCTTTAATGTGTTAATTGTTCCAGCTCAAAGATGACCTATCCTTTATTCAATAATCTTGAAATTGTAAGCCTGCCGGAAGATAAAAACCCGGAATTCATCCCTTTTGAAAAGACCGGAAACCCTCCTGTATTAGTGATTTCAAAACCATTGAATGAGGACGAAAAAACACTTCTCAGCAAGATCATGCAATCCATAAACAGAACAATGGATAAAGATTTTTTGCTTGTAGAATTACCTGAAAAATCATCTGCCACCTTAGCTGATAAGTGGTTACAGGAAAAAAGTATAATCATTTCGTTTGGAGTTCCATTTTCCCGGCTTGGATTTCAGTTTGAGAACAAATCCTACCACATACTGAAATTGGCAAACAATTCATTTTTGCAGTGTGATGCGCTCAGTAAAGTAAGTCAATCTCCCGATTTAAAAAGAAGACTTTGGAGCCAATTAAAGTCAATGAACAGCTAAATCATGAAGGAAAAGAAAAATAAAAAGCAGCTTTTTTTCGCGACAGCTAATAAAAACAAGACCGCTGAAGTAAGACAGATACTAGGCGATCATTTGCAGCTGCTTGACCTCAATGATATTGAACTGAATCAGGAACTGGAAGAAAACGAAGATACCCTTGAAGGTAACGCACTTTCAAAAGCACGACAAGCTCTGCAATTGACGGGTATAGCTGCCTGCATAGCTGAGGATACGGGTCTTGAAGTAAAAGCTCTCAACGGAGATCCGGGTGTCCACTCAGCACGATACGCAGGAGGCAACCGCTCTGATGCGAACAACATAAAAAAATTACTTTCAGAACTTCAGGACAAAGAAGACAGAACCGCCCGTTTCAGAACGGTTATCGCCTACATCGATGAAACCGATGAGTTCTTATTTGAAGGTATCGTAAACGGCACAATAGGAACAGCACCCGAAGGAGAAGGTGGTTTTGGATACGATCCGGTATTTATTCCCGACGGGTATAATCACTCATTCGGCATCCTTAGTCCGGAAATTAAAAATGAAATCAGTCACAGAGGCAGAGCTTTTCAATCCTTTTTTAAGTGGTATAGGTTAAGATTTTGATAGCTGTATTGTAATTTAATCGTACTTTTTTAAGTGGGAGACGGGAGATGGAAGACGGAAGTTATTTAATGGATAATTGATAATGGATAATGGATAATTATGTATTAATTGAAAGTTGAAAAGTGAAGATTGAAAATGATTTGATTGTCCGTGAAGTTGGTTTATCTTAGTAAAGGAAGGTGGAAGACGGAAGTGGGAAGAATGAAGTTATTTAATGGATAATGGATAATTACGAATTACGAATTGAGAATTGAAGATTTTTTTTGATTTCTCATAAATTTCTGAAAGCTTCTATTAAGGAACATTAACTTATTTTGTAACTATTTAGTAGATGACCCTGAAAGGGTCCTGCATTAATAACCACGGGTATCTCCCGTGGTTATTAATCTGAAAATCTCACAAATTTTGGCGGGATTTTTGCATTAAAAAAGCAAAAATCATGACAAAATTTATGCGATATCTAATGTCGTAAATAGTAACCTTATTTTAATTTCGAACTCAGATTCTTAGGCTAAAAAATCACAACCCCAACCTCTTAGAAAAAATATACACCCCCGTAAAGGTGATTAGAATGATGGAGATAGAACTCAGGGGCATGATAATGGCAGCAATCATAGGAGAAAGTTCAGCCCTTACGGCAAACCATATTCCGGCAATATTGTAAATGGCAGAGTAGGTGAAAACGCCTGCGATAAGCCTTTGGCCCCATGAAGCCAATTTCATGAAATCGGGTAAGCGATACAGTTGATCTCCCTTAATGATGCCATCACTGGCAGGGGTGAAATTATTCAGTTGATCGGAAACGGCAAGACCAAGTTCGCTTTGTTGAAGTGCGCCGGCATCGTTAAGACCATCACCTATCATAATGGCTTTCTTTCCGTCCTCTTTTATCTTTTTGAGATACTCCAGCTTGTCTGCCGGTAACTGCTCAAATTTCAAATCTACCTTTTCTCCCAATACCTCTTGTAAATAAGCTTTTTCAGCATCATTGTCACCACTGAGGACGATATTGGGTGTTTTCCCGGAAAGCCCTGATACGGCCTCCAGAATTCGGTTTCGGTATAGGTGAATCAACTCAAAATAGCCCTTGTATTCACCATTGATTTCGATGTGAACCCTCGAACCATTTTTACTTTTTTCCTCAGCTTTTCCAAGAATAAACAGGCTACTCCCAGCCTTGATGCGCATATCCCCTGCTTTAGCTGTAATTCCTTTTCCGGCTATTTCTTCATACCCACTGACATCGAGTTGCTGACGGCTTTTCAGATGTTCTGTAATAATCTGACTAAGGGGATGAAGAGAAAGCGATGTGACGGATGCTACTGCAATTTTTTCGATATCACTCATGTCTGTACCCACGAAAGTAGCCGTGAACTTTTTCTGACTGGTGAGTGTACCGGTTTTGTCCCAAACTATGGCATCGGGATGAGCCAAAGTTCCCAGAACCCCGGAGTCCCGTAGATAAAATTCATTTCTGGACAACACATTGAGCAGGTGTCCGTGTGTATAAGCCACGGTAACCAATAGCGCACAGGGACAGGCTATGATCAAAACGGCAGTAAATGCATCCATACTTTTGTACGGGTCGATGAAAAGCCAGACGACAGCTGCAATTATAGCGATGGCAATCACGCCCCAGGTAAAATCTCTGCCCCAGCGATCAAATTTCTCCATCCTTTTCTGACTTTTCTTTTTAAAGGCATCTTTATTCCACAAACTGGTTAGATAGGATTGCGCTACCTTAGAACTGAGTTGGACGGTAAGTAAGTTACGTGTCTGCCGACCCCCGGAAAAGACTTTTTCCCCCTTGTTTACTTTAATGATGGCTGATTCTCCGGTAACGAAACTGTAGTCAATGTGCCCGTCTCCATCCAGTATCCTTCCATCCCCGGGTATGATTTCACCGGGTCGGATTCTGATGATATCGCCCTTTTCCAGGTCCGGCAGCGCTTTGGGGAGAAATTGATCTTTGACGAGTGTATCAATAGCTATGGGAAAATAAGATCGAAAATCTCTGTCAAAAGAGAGGGAAGTATGTGTCCTCGACTGTAAATAGCGACCCACCAACATAAAAAATACAATACCCGACATGCTATCAAAAAAGCCCGTTCCAAAACCAAAGGTTACATCCACCACCGATCGGACGAAGGTAGCCAGGATCGCCAGCGCAACCGGGAAATCCATATTTACATAGTTCTGCTTTAGCCCTGCAATGGCCGGTTTGAAGAAAGCCTGACTGGAATAAAAGAACACGGGCAATGACAGAATCAGGGAGAGGTATTTAAACCATTCATCGAGATTGGCTTCGATCTCCCGTGAGCCGGCAAAGTAGTCGGGAAGACTGAGCAGCATAATGTTACCAAAGCAAAATCCGGCGACTCCGAGCTTATAAATAAGCGACATATTGGTGCGCCGGTCATTTTTCTCGGTAATTTCCTCAAGGGTCAAGCTAGGTTCATAGCCGATACTTGCAAGTAGAAAAACCAATTTTCGAAGGCTGATTTTATCACTGTCGAAGAGAACGTGAGCAGTTTTCTTCTCAAAATTCACACTGACCTTAATGACCCCCTTGTCAAAACGATGAAGATTTTCAAGCACTCTCAGACAGGATGCACAATGTATGGAAGGCAGATCCAACCAAACTTGCTTGATCGAGCCCTCCTCATATCGGATGATTTTGGCGGCAATGTCCGCATTGTCCAGATAGGCGAATTTACCCTCCTCCAGGTCTATTTTCTTTCTTTCCAGGAGTGGATTTTTTGCATCATCATAGTAGAAATCGAGCCCGGCAGACTGTATGAGGTGGTAGGCCATGTGGCAACCATTGCAGCAAAAGGATTTGTCCTCTTCTACATATTTATCTGTTTCCACCACTTCTCCGCAATGAAAACAGTCCGGTTTGTCCTTGAGCTGGAGGTCACCGGCAGGGCTCTCCTTGAGCAAATCCCCGGTTTTTGTACTCATCAAAATTGATTTTCTCTCTTCAATTGCAAAAATGGGGGAAAGGAGAGCAGAAAAAGATGATTTTGATCACTCTTGTGGGTGATTGCGATCAGTTTCAGGAAGTAAAAACTCTTAGAACTTGTCAGTTAAAACCTTATAAGTAGGATCTTCCAAAACATTTATATCAATTATTTTCTCGGCATTTTTTAATAATCTCTGACAATCGGGACTCAAATGACGCAAGTGGACAGATTTGCCGACTTTCATATAGCGTTCAGTTATTTTATTTAGTGCTTCAATAGCAGACATATCTACAACGCGACTTTCCTTAAAGTCAATAATCACCTTATCAGGATCATTTAATACATCAAACTTTTCATTAAAGACCAGAACAGAACCAAAAAATAAAGGCCCATAAATCTCATAGTGTTTCACTCCATTTTCATCAATGTGTTTTCTGGCGCGTATTCGCTTGGCATTATCCCAGGCAAAGACCAAAGCAGCAATGATTACTCCTATAATTACAGCCAAGGCTAAATTATGCAAAACAACAGTTACCAGGGTGACGACAACCATTACAAAAACATCTGATTTTGGCATCCTGTTAAATGTTCTGAGACTGGCCCACTCAAAAGTTCCAATCGAGACCATTATCATCAG
>SLKL01000009.1 GCA_007134625.1 Saprospiraceae bacterium | reverse complement strand
CAAGCACTACAAAAATTAGTGTTTATGAATTGTGCAAAAATGGGCAAAGTCTTTTTGAATCATTTGTCGAAGAAATTGAGAAAAATGGAAATTTATTTGATAAGTTGGCCGGAGCCATCAGGATTATTGAAGAAACATCTAACCTTAAAAGATTTCCAAGATCAAAATTTAGAGAAATTAAAGGTCATAGTTTAGGATGCAAGGTTTATGAAGTTAAATCTAATATAATTAGGGTCTATCTTTTTCATGAAGAAAAAACAGGTAGGGTAATAATAACCGGTGGATTAAAAAGTAATCAGCTTAAAGATATTAAATCAATTCTAAAAATCATTAAAGAATACCATGATGAAAAATATGGATGGTAAACGTGAGAAAATTTTAAATCAACCTTCTTATTGGGTTGAAGGCATTAATAGCTGTCTATACAACGCTATTATAGAGTATATGGAAGAAAATGAAATCAATCGAACTGAATTAGCTGCTCTGCTAGGTATATCAAAAGGCAGGGTATCTCAAATTTTAAATGATGGTGAAATTAATTTTAGCATTGAAAAAATCGTTCAGATTGCTTTAAAAATAAATAAGGTTCCAATCTTTGAGCTTAAAGATAAAAGTTCATTTTTAAGCGATTTAAATTCTATTGACCATAAAGCCAAAGCCTTAACCTAAAGACTAAATTCTACTCCTGAACCAAATGAATCCATCAGATAAAAGTAAATTATCAAGGAAGTTTTCAATGATTTCATTAGTCATTGCAGCAATTACGTTTGCTCTAATGCTATATGTCTTTTTTAGTATTCCAAGAACAATATATGTCGGGGATAATATTAATTTTCCTTCTCCCTATATTTTTTATGCTATCTACGTCTTTTCTGTATTGGGGATAGTTATGAGTTCGATCAGTTTTTTACGTAAAGAACCTTCGACTTGGAGCAAATGGGTGGGTGCATTTTTAAATTTATTTTTCTTTTTGATGCTAATGGGATCAATGGCTTTTGCTGCTTTGATATAAAGTCAACTCACCTCTTTACCAATTCATTGATCATTCCATTGAAAATGGGGTAGTGGAAAGGCAATACGGAGAACCAATATAATCGACCGGCTACACCCAATGGACGGAAAATTGCGGTTTGGACCAATTGGAGTTGGTCGTTATTTTTTTCTATTCTGAACTCCAGCCATGCCTCTCCGGGCAATTTCATTTCAGCAAACAACAGTAATCTACCTTTTTTTCTGTCTGCCACAATTACTCTCCAGAAGTCAAGGGCATCACCGGGGTGGATTTCAGTGGGATGGGTGCGACCTCTCCTCAGGCCTATGCCTCCGCTCAATTTATCCAGATGACCGCGGATTTTCCATAACCAATTGGCGTAATACCAACCATTGTCGCCACCAATAGACCAGATCTTATCGAGTATGTCTTCTTTGTCCTCCTCTTTTATGGTTCTGACTTTTTTATCTTGATAGACACCAAATTCAGGAAGCTCTGCATATTGAGTGATGTCCTCCGCTTCGGCACCTGATGCTGAATACGCATCTTTCCAGCTACTGAGCACCATGTTTTGACCTATTCGTTGAAATGCCAATTCAACCGCCTTTTCATAGGGGATGAGACCTATACCCAACTCCTCTGACAGTTTATTTTCATTGGCAATAACGTCAACCTTCATACTGCTGACCAGATTAACAGCAAGACTATAAGAAGTGGAAGTTATGAAATACAACCAATAAGAAGAAAGCCGGGGAGTCATTACGGGTACGGTAAAAATCCAGCGCTTCAATCCCCTGACTTTTGCGTATTTTAAGAGTAGTTCGCGATAGGTTAGTATTTCCTCTGATGCGATGTCAAAAGATCTATTGAAGTACTGTTCCTTACCCAATACCCCGCAAAGGAACTCTATTACGTTACGTATAGCTATAGGTTGCGTTTTGGTGTTCACCCATTTTGGAGCCACCATGACAGGTAATTTTTCTGCCAGATCTCTGATGATTTCAAAAGATGCACTACCTGAACCAACAATAATTCCGGATCGCAGGACAGTAGCCGGAACTTTACCTGAGGATAGGATTTTCTCTACATTTTTTCTGGATCGAAAATGCGTGGAAAGTTTCTCTGCATTAACTATTCCGCTGAGGTAAATGATTTGTTTGCAATTGGTGTTCTCGATCAGCTGTACAAAGTTCTCCGCAGTTTGTTTTTCCTTTTTTTCAAAATCACCGCCACTGCTCATAGAGTGGATTAGGTAAAAGGCAACATCCAAATCCTTGGGTAGCGTGGTACTTTTTTCTATCTTGCCAAAATCCAGTTGAATGATGTGACTAGCTGGAATTTCGTGCTTGTTTCTAAAACGCGCAGGGTCCCGCACTACACAATACAACTCATGCCCCAGTTCAAGAAGAACAGGAATAAGTCTTTGGCCAATATAGCCATTAGCTCCGGTAAGGAGTATTTTCATTGGGCTGATTTATTTATCTGTACCAATCAAATAGAATTGATCAGCAAAGGTTTAAACAGTATTCTACTGCTTAACAAGACGCAAAACCTTTCTTCTGTGGCCATCAGCAATTTCAATCAAGTACATACCCGGTGGATAGGTGCTCAATTGATCTAGTTTGATATTCATTTCTGCCGATTCAGTCAGATTGAATGGTGTTGCAGCGCCCACTTGTCTTCCATACAAATCAAAAATCCTTATGCTGCCCTGAGATGGTCTCTCTCCAATGTTTCTAAGTCTTAAAAAAGCTTCAGAAATAAATGGGTTGGGGTATAATGTCGCATCGAAGATATCCTCATCGCTGATTTCGACTACATTGTTTGGACATTCAGTGAAAAGGATAAATGACATAGTATATTGACTAGTGTCGTAAGGACAAATAGATCGTATCTGCACCTCATAAGGTTGACATGGGTCGAGACCGGATATGAGATAATTTGTATTGGGTGTGGCATCCTCCTCCCATTCTGAGGCATTCAGCGGACGGTGGCGGATGTTGTAAGCCAGAGCATTTTCAATCCAATCCCATTGGGCGAGTATGCTTGTGCCTTCTACGACAACAGCTTCCGCTTCGATGATTTCGGGACATTCAAAGAATGGTTCGTGGAGTAGAAGACAATAATCAATTACCTGACCAAAACTAATTGAATCACATGGACCGAATGCAGGAAGACTATCTGCATTTTCCACAAATTGCATGGCCACTCTCATACGGACATGTCCGGGTGCTATGTCTTCGTGTAATGGAATGATAAAGAAGGTGTCTAATGCTTCAGCAGTTGCCCTCATCGGGTCGATGATTACTTCATTACCGGTGAATAATCCATTTCGGTCGAGATCCAACCACACTTTAAAATATTGCAAAACAGGCTCTCCGATTACTTCCGGTTTAATGCGAATAGCAATGGTGTCACCCATAGTGATAATGGAAGTGATATCTGAAACCTCAGCAGAGTAGGGGACATTCCTTCCAGGTACCGGTAAGGTATCATTACCTAAAAAGATAGAATCTATCCAGTCAAACTCTGTATTTTCTACTACCGGAATACAATGATCAAGTCTGTCGCAATTGGTGCACTCAGGTGTTTCAAGTATCATAATATCAGAGAAAGCGGTAAAACCCGTATCACATCTCGCCTGAACCTGAAATTCGTATATATGGCATGCCAGCAGATCTTCAAAAGTGATAGAATTGGGAATCCATAAGTCAGTTATTTGCCAGAATTCATCACCATATGCTCTGAATCGGACGACGTATTCGAAAGCCGGCAAAATTTCATTCCAGCTTATCGTTGCAGTATTGGGGTCTTCAAAAGTGATTTCAAATTCAGATGGGGTTTCACAGCAGCCGACGGACTTAAAGGATTCAACGGGCTCCCACTCACCCTCACCCAGTGGGCTGATGGCTCTTATTTCTATTTCATAAAAAGAACAAAACTCAAGATCCAGGAAGAATGGAGATTCTACATCTTCAAGAACAACCCAATCACTGCTGTCCACTCTATATCTGAGATCAACTCTTTCTGTTCCTGTTACTTCAGTCCAATCTATTCTGAGGACGGTGGTATCCTGACCACTAACTACTACATCGATGGGTGCCGGTGTAGTGGAACATAAATCCAATAAATGGTCTATAGAAGACCGTGCATTCAGCCTGCCTCCACTTATGGTTTCATTCTGAAGGTGGGGAAGTTGGTCCACACCCTGTAAAATAGATTCCCGTACCATTTGCGCTGCCCAGGACGGATCAGTTCTTAATACCTGATTGAATCCCTCGCAAGGTACTGAATACATCAAACCAATTACACCTGCCACCAATGGAGAGGCATAGGATGTTCCACTGGTAGAAAAATATCCACCATTACGTCTTAAACTTGTTACCTGTATTCCAGGTGCTGCAAGTTCAATAGAATTTGCTCCGTATCCTGTATTTCCACGCTGATCATTTCTGGTAGTTGCTGTAACAGAAATGAGATAAGGACTATTACAACCCGTTGGTATATCACCCACTTCATCTACATTAAAGTTTCTATTGGTTGTCGCAGCAACACTCAATATACCATGGACACCAAGGGTGTCATAAAAAGAACACCATAAAGGAGAATCTGCAGGATTCCCTCTATCAACACCCCATGAGGAGTTGGTGGCTACTACATAAGCTCCTCGTTCACCATTGGTCTCATCGTAAATTTTTCTTTGGGTTAAAGCATAAGAATAGGATTCAATAGCATTGGATTCAAAGCCGTCACCACCAACAATGGTCATGAGTTGAATATTCCAATTAGTACCCGCTATTCCTTCTTCATTATTGGTGACAGCTCCTATCATTCCACTTACCGGGGTGCCATGACCTCCTAAAAAGTTGCCACTGACTACACCGCTGTTAGAAAAAGTATTCCATCCATATATGTCATCAATATAGCCGTTGCCGTCGTCATCCATACCTGAACCCTCGATCTCAAACTTGTTTTTCCATAGCATACCCTCTAATTCAGGGTGGTCTAAAGCGATTCCATCGTCAATAACTGCTATGACGATAGTGTCTCCATTAAGTGTGGTGCCACCGGTTGTTATTTCCCATGCTTCCAGAATAGAAATATCCGCACCGGCAAGTCCACCGGATTGACCGGTATTAAATAGGTGCCACTGATCAGCAAAAAGCGGATCATTGGGTTCCTCAGCCCTAAACCTTGTTCTTTTGTTCAATTGCGCAGCTAAAACAGAGGGATGGTTTTTTACCACCTCAAGGAATCTAGATTGATGTATCTGACCATAATCGAAGGTAAATGAATACATCTCCGCATGTGGGGTAAGTCTCTTTTTTTTCTTAAAAGAGGTGACCCTTCCTTCAAAGTCTCCGAGATCTCTAGCAAGTATAACGTGGTCGGCGCCATCAACCAGCTGTACCAGAAACTCTCCCGTTCTGTAATCAATGTCCTGTGTTTTTCCAAAGGGTGAATTTAAAATCGCGAAAAAAAGGATTAATGACAATGTCTTCACGACAGGCTGAAAAGTGGTAAAAGTAAATATGTTATTCATTCTGCTGGTGCTTTGAATTTTTTGGTTCAATTAAAGATGTTATTAACGGGCTGCTAATAAATCTTAGGGTAAAATTACAAATGTTTAACTGAATGCATAACAGAACTGTATAAAAATAGGTGCAAAATAATTGCTATGAAATCTGGAGGTGAGGAAATTTAATCACATTAAATAAAAAAATTATATAAAAAGTATTGGTTAGTAGTATTTG
>SLKL01000137.1 GCA_007134625.1 Saprospiraceae bacterium | reverse complement strand
TAGTGGTTCTCAATTTCTGCTACCCTTCCCATCAAATCAGCAGCAGCAGAAAGAATTTCCCTGTCAGCAGTCAGGTCGTGAATACTCATACAGATAGAGTTGATCGAATTCAAATTGGGTGAATCACTCTCCGACAGATGCTGATCCATTTGCCTGATAGCTCCGGCATAATCCCCGGACTCCATATAATAGGAAATTTTATAGCGAAGGAGCATTTCTTCATTGGCTCGGTCATCAAAATCCGGAAGTTGATTGATCCAATTCAGCATACCCTCCTCATTTCTCGTGGATGCATAAAAAGTAACCCTGTCCTTAAACACCTGCTGCAAATGACTGAAGGCCTCTTCAGGTCTGAAAGCCGCTTTGTATTTTTCATAATTGTCCAGAAAATGCTGACCTGCCGGACCAAAAGTAATGGCCATGACATAGATGACTGACCAAGGTATTTCTTCCAAATACTGATCGGGTTCGAGCTCTGATAAGTAATCAACCGCATCCTCCGTAAAGTCAATTCTCTCCTCATTATTACCAAAAAAATGAGTCTGATAAAATTCGGGGAATCCGGGTTGTAAATCATGTGGATCAAAAGCAACCTCAGGATAATCAGCAACATCCTTTTGTGCGAGCTCAATTAAAAACCTTTGAAAATCTTCCACATCCCTGATATAGCCCGTTCGCTTAGAGAGGAACTCTCCGTTTTTTCCGAAAAACAATAAGGTGGGATACGAGTCCACCCTGTATTTTGCTGAAAACACCTGACCGGCACCTTTATCGGCATTCAAGCTCATGTGGACAAAATGATTATCCAAAGCCCGGACAATTCGCTCATCCTTTAAAGTAGTCTCCTCCATAGCCCTGCACCAATAGCACCATTCAGCAATGATACTGATCATGATGATTTTACCTTCCTCATTGGCCTGATCAATTACAGACTCCCAGCTAATTTTACCGGCTGTAGTACTGTATTTAGGCTGTGTTTCCTGAGCCAAAACAGATAGCGACATGCCTGCACTAAATAGTGAAATGAGGAGAAAATTGAAAGCTGTTTTAAATCCTGTGGAAATATTTTTCATTTGGATGATTTTTTGGGGATCAATACACATTATAAAACTCCAATTTACGATTTTAATTTTTCTTTTATGGCAAACCATTCATCGCGATACCTTGCAGCGGACATAAAATCCTGCTCTTTGGCTGCATTTTTCATTTTTCGCTCCGTTTCTTTCATGAGTTTTTCCAGTTGATCTTTACTCATGTACTCCACTATTGGATCTGCCGCTATATCCGTCTCCGTTTTTTCGACATAAGCCTTAGCAGCCCCGCCTTTAATATCCAGAATTGACTTTTGCCCAAGAATTTCCTCTCTCGATTTGAAAATAGTTTTGGGCACGATACCGTGTTTTTCATTATAAGCCATCTGAATAGACCTGCGCCTGTTGGTTTCGTCTATGGTTCGCTGCATAGACTCTGTGATGGTATCCGCATAAAAGATAACCAGTCCATCAGCATTTCGAGCTGCCCGACCTGCTGTCTGAGTCAAAGATCTATCATTCCTCAAAAAGCCCTCCTTATCAGCGTCAATAATGGCTACAAGGGACACTTCGGGTAAATCCAATCCTTCCCGGAGCAAGTTCACACCAATCAATACATCGAAATTACCCAGTCTGAGGTCTCTGAGAATTTCAACCCTCTCCATAGTATCAATATCGCTGTGCAGATAGCGGGTTTTGATCTCCAAACGGGTGAGGTACTTCGCCAGCTCCTCGGACATTCTTTTGGTCAGGGTGGTTACGAGTATGCGCTCGTTTTTCTTGATGCGATTGTCAATTTCTTCCAGTAAATCATCGATTTGATTCAAACTCGGACGTACTTCGATTGGCGGGTCAAGCAATCCGGTCGGGCGGATCAACTGCTCGACAAAAACACCGCCTGTTTTTTCCAGTTCAAAATCAGAGGGGGTAGCACTTACGAAAATCACCTGATTCACCAGTGTTTGAAATTCTTCAAAATTCAGTGGGCGATTATCCATGGCACTTGGCAACCTAAAACCGAAATTAACGAGATTGAGTTTCCTCGCTCTGTCACCGCCCCACATTCCGCGAAGCTGCGGAAGCGTAACATGGCTTTCATCAATGAACATCAGGTAATCATCCGGAAAGTAATCCAACAGGCAAAACGGTCTTGTACCGGGTTCTCTCCTGTCAAAAAAACGGGAATAGTTCTCCACCCCACTGCAATAGCCCAATTCTCTCATCATTTCCAGATCAAAGTCAACCCTTTCCCTTATCCTTTTGGCTTCAATATACCTCCCCTCTTTTTCAAAAAACTTTTCATGTTCGTAGAGCTCATCTTCTATTTCCTTTATGATTCCGTGTATTCTGTCCTTGGGCGCAACATACAGATTAGCCGGAAAAATGGCGGCGTGTTCCAATTGCTCATGTCTCCTGCCGGTCTCGGGGTCTATGATGTCAATGGTTTCTATTTCATCTCCAAAAAAAGTGATTCTGTAACCAAAATCCACATAGGGCAGATTGATGTCCACTGTATCCCCTTTTACCCGAAAATTGCCCCTTTCAATTAATCCCTCCGTTCTGGAATACAGTGACTGAACCAATGAATAAAGAAAGGTATTGCGACTGATTATCTGCCCTGAATGAATCCGGATAATACCCGATTTGTAATCTTCGGGATTCCCCATACCATAGATGCAGGAGACCGATGCTACGATAATCACATCCCTCCTCCCGGACAACAAACTACTCGTAGCTCTCAGCCTCAGTTTATCTACCTCCTCATTGATTGAAAGATCTTTTTCTATATAGGTATCACTGCTGGTGATGTAGGCCTCCGGCTGATAATAATCGTAATATGAAACAAAATACTCCACTGCATTATCCGGAAAAAACTCCCTGAATTCGCCATATAACTGAGCTGTCAGCGTCTTATTATGCGTCAAAATCAAGGTGGGGCGATTCAATTTGGCAATCACATTGGCCATGGTAAACGTCTTACCCGACCCTGTTACTCCGAGCAGCGTCTGATATTTTTCTCCATTTTCTACTTCATTAACCAGTCGCTCTATAGCCTTTGGTTGATCTCCGGTGGGTTCAAAGGGTGATTCCAGTTTGAAATTCATTCTCTTGGCTTTTTCCGTAAAAATTATAATTCAGCTTAATTCCGCTACCTTTAGGTATTAAATGGTGAAGATACGGAAAAAAGATGTTTTAAGGTTGATTGATGAATCATGAGTGGGTATGTATGGCAAATTGCAGGAAAGTTAAATATTTGCATCTACTAAAATGTTTAAGTTGTCAAAAGAATGGAAAATGGGAAGAAGGAAGTTTATTTAATTGAAGATTGAAGATTGCCTGCTCCCACCGGAGGTGGTGAGAAAATGATTTGTCCGTGAAGTTGGCTTGTCTCGTCCTAAGACGTAGAATTATATTGTAAAGGAAGTAGGAAGATGAAAGAAGGAAGTGGGTCTGTTAATCATTTAGTTTCTTTAGCAACCTATTATCGACCAATTTATTTACTCGCCCTCATTTAGTAATACCTCATAATCAAACAAAGCGTCCGGGAGTTTCTTGGGAATTACTAATTAGGATCTAGTATGTTTCTTATTTCGTAAAAGTTTACAACGAAGAAAATGATAAGTATCTCACTTTTGACTAACAACATATTTTGGACAGCAAACACTATTTCTGAGTTAAATAAGGCTAGATGGGACATAGAGACCTGCTTTAAATACTTAAAGCAGTTGTTTAGGGTAAAATCCTTTGTAGGCACTTAAGCCAATGCTGTAAGATTTTAAATGTGGACATCGTTGATTGCAATACTGCTAATAAGGCACTTTAAAAACATAGCAAAATTCAATTGGCATCTACCAAATTTGATCACCTTTATGAGAATCAATTAATTTGTTAATTTTGATTTATATGCTTGACTTGACAAACCTTTAATCGATACCCCTAACCACTCATTTAAAATACATTATTTTAGACCTAAAGGGATCAATTTTCAAATTACATGATCTATGGATTCAATTATCTTGTTTTGATGGGCTTTTTTTATGGCTTAAATTTATTTTTGATTTGAAGAAATAGACTTAGATCTTTAAAACTTAATTACCAATTAGCCAGGCAAATAACTATTTTTTTTAATAAAATAATTTACAAATGAGCCTAATAATAGACCAATTACAAAAGAAAAACCAAAGTAATTGTTAAAAAGCCAATATGATAGAACACCAACAAATATAATAATAAAAATTGAATAAAAAACTATTGTCAATAATGATTTAGGTTTTTGATGTTTATAATTAAGTTCTAATTCCAATCCAATAATTATACCAACACCAAAACCTAATAATGCATAAAAAAAAGAATTCCATCCTTCAAAAAAAACACTAATTATTGCCAAGGTAGTTGATAGAACTAAAATTCGAATAATAATACTTTTAGCAAGTTTTTTCATTTTAAGTTTTTTTTTATAGGTTTACCACCAACCTGTATTTCTCCCAATATCACGATAAAGCCATCTACCGGCTTTCCAAATTCCAGTTGCAGCTGAAGATGCAAAAGCGGTCCCGGCAACAACGGCTCCTGCTGCCACACCAGCAGGGGGTACAGCAACCCCAAGACCTAGGCAAATTGCAGTAGCTACTCCACCAATTACATCCGCACCAACTATGTCTCCTGCAGCGGATCTTGTTTGAGACCAATCTCCAAAATTAGTGGACCAATAGCAGTCACTGTAAAGAGCAATTATTATTCCAATTTCTAATGCTTCTTTTTCAAAGTCCAATAACTCGGAATCACTCATAATATTATCTCGAAGTATATTTAATGAATTTACATTTAGTCCATTATATATGTGGTCTAAAAGCTCAACCATGTAAAACTTAACACCATCAGAAAAATAGGAATAACTATTCACAAAATTATAGAAATCAAATTCATTTGGGCTTAAAATCGAATCCAAAGGAAAAGAAATGGAACTGATTATATTTTCTTGCTGGTTTAAAAAACTAATTGACTCAGAACTTTCCAAACTTTCTAAATTATTTGTTAAATCAAAGAACTCTTCTAACAGAGAATTATGAGAAATGCCGATTTCATTTAATTCAGAATTGATATTAAAAATACAATTACTATTATTTAGATTAAGCTCAGTATCAATCCAAACTGATTGAAATGAGGTGTCATAATCGTCATAAAACAAGTCTTCTGATTCAATTTGGTTGCAAGAAATAAGACCTGTAAGGACAGCTAAAAACATAAAAATATTTCTCATCTGCTTTAAATTTTAAAGTTAATAAAAATAATCAAACACCTCCATCTCATCAACTTCCCTTTTTCAAAAACCTACTTACTTCCCATCATTTTATAAATCCGGATGTCTATCTTAATCTACTCCATCCGATTTGATTTTTTGGTCAAAATCAGGATTTCCGGAGATATTTGATGCAGGAAATTTTTGAGAGAAGGTTTTATTTATTGGTCTTACAACTGTTGTCGGTTTTTTCTCTAAGGACAATAGATTCCTATGAAAGCAAGAGTTAACTCGCTGTCTGAAAATACCTATTATCTAATAAAAGCTAATCGAATGTAATTGTAAAACCAATTAATGCCTGAAGACCTGTTTATAAAACCCACAACGTCCATACAGCCGAGAAGAACAGAAGGTGATAAGATGTTCTGATCTGTGGGTGCACCCTGCTTGTTTTTTGTATGTCGGAGTGGTGTACAT
>SLKL01000434.1 GCA_007134625.1 Saprospiraceae bacterium | reverse complement strand
TTGATTTCGGCATTGGGCGAAAGTGGACCAGGTCCCGTTTATTGCCATTCCGCTACACAGCAGATGAACAGTGCGGTGCGAAAATCGGGATTCGATCTACCCAAAACAAAAATTTTAACCGAAAAAACCAAAAAGGAAAAGCTGGAAAAAGCCTTAGTAATCATCTCGCCTTCGGGTCTTTCAACACACTGGAAAAAGACTTTAAAAAACGCCTCAACAGCCATGACATCGGGCTGGATGTCGATCAGAGGAGCCAAGCGAAGATCGGCTGTGGATATGGGTTTTGCGATATCAGATCATGCGGATTGGGGGGGCTTGCATCTCGCCATAAAGGAGACCGGAGCAGAACGGATAATATGTACACACGGCTACCAACACATTTTCTCAAAATGGCTGAATGAAAATGGTTGGCAGGCAGAGGAATTGGAAACTGAATTTGAAAACGAAAGTGAATAAGAACGGGAGAAAATGAAGAGATTCGGTCAATTTGCAGAGCTGTTGGATACAACTACAAGCACCAATCAAAGGGTGGACCACCTTGTGGACTATCTGTCTGAAGCATCTGATAGCGATAAACTATACACTATTGCATTACTCTCCGGTAAGCGACCCAAAAGAGGGGTCAAACTTAAAGACCTGCGTCTTTGGGCTTCAGAATTAGCTGGAATTCCTGAATGGCTTTTTGAAGAATCCTATCACATCGTTGGAGACCTTGCTGAGACTATAGCCCTCGTTTTACCTCCCCCACAGAAACAGTCGGACCACAGCCTCACTTTTTGGATGAAGGCATTGGGTGAGGTCAGCAATATGGAGGAACAGGAAAAAGAGGCTTTTATCAAGAATGCCTGGAATAGCCTGGATAAAAGCGAGCGTTTTGTTTTTAATAAACTGATCACCGGCGGATTCAGAATTGGTATTTCGCAGAAATTAATGGTCAGAGCTCTTTCAAGGCATACGGGCATAGATGAAAATGAACTTGCTCACCGACTGATGGGCAACTGGACTCCGGATACAGCTGAATACCGGGAATTGATTTTTGAAAAAGACGAATCAGTTGCTTTGTCAAGACCTTACCCTTTCTTTCTTGCATATCCCTTTGAGGAAAAATTTGAGGATCTGGGTAAAAAAGAAGACTGGCAGGCAGAATACAAATGGGATGGCATCCGCTCCCAACTTATCAAGCGTAAATCAGAAGTGTTCCTGTGGTCAAGGGGTGAGGAACTCATTAATGATTCTTTCCCGGACTTAATAGAGGCTTTTCAGGATTTACCTGATGGAACAGCCATTGATGGGGAATTGCTAATTACTCATGATGGGGTGCCTGCTCATTTCAGCCAATTGCAAAAAAGATTAAACAGAAAGTCGGTCTCTGCCAAAATGATGGGGGAACTACCCGCTGCCATCATCGCATATGATTTACTGGAATGGGAGGGAAGTGACATCCGCTCAAAACCCCTTTCGGAAAGAAGAAAACATCTGGAAGAATTGATTTCTCAAGTCTCCCATCCTCGACTATTGATGTCCGAAGCACTCAAGTGGTCTGATTGGGAAGACTTAGCCCGAATACGAGAAAAAGCAAGGGAAAATCACAGCGAAGGATTGATGCTAAAAAACCTCCAATCTCCCTATATGACTGGCAGAAAAAAGGGCGCCTGGTGGAAGTGGAAAACAGATCCCTTGCTTGTAGATGGTGTGCTACTTTACGCTATGAGAGGAAAGGGCAGAAGATCTAATCTCTATACAGATTATACTTTTGCAGCCTGGGATGGAGATCGATTGGTTCCCTTTACTAAGGCCTATTCGGGCTTAACCGATGATGAATTCAGATCCATTACCTCCTTTGTCAGACGCAACACTCTGGAACGACATGGTCCGGTCAGTGCCGTTAAACCCGAGTTGGTTTTTGAAATCGCCTTTGAGGGGATAGCCGCCTCAAAAAGACATAAATCCGGCGTTGCTCTGAGATTCCCAAGAATGAAAAGATGGCGAAAAGACAAACCCGCCTCCGAGGCAGTTACGCTTGATCAGTTGCAGGAGTTGTTGAGGGTTTATGGATTAGAAGATAAAATTATCAAAAGGGAGTCGCACTTTTCTCAATTCGGTTTAATTCTTTGATTTCAATGTCGTGGAAGATAATCTTCAAGTGGTAAGCGTTTGTCTCGAAGAAAATTTCATAGAATTTTAGTCCGTATGTTTTCTCTAAAATTTTTAATTCTTCTGTATCTTCTTTAAGTTCCCACCCCGGATAAACCAAAGCATAATTAACCCCCCAAATAAATCCTACAGGATAGTCAGGTTCGTCTTGACGGTCAAGTTCGAGCAGTCTTTCATCCATTGAATAATGCTCTGACGCAACTATTACTTTATAGTCAACTTTGATGCAACCTTTGAAAATAAATTGTGCCTCAGTATCACAGTCCATACCTAGTAGATACCCAATAACTTCATAGTCACGGATGCATTCTAACATTCCATGTCTGATTATAGATTGGTCGAATAAGTCGTATTTCTCTAACTTATCTTTTACGGTCATTAGCTGTTTTTAAAAATAATGTACTTTTTGCATGGACAATTAAAAACGGTGAGGACACCAACAAATAATGTCTGTTTATTTGCCAGACTTATCTGCAATGTATTGAATACTCACAGTTGCTATTTCAGAATCGGGGTATTTTGAAAAATATTTTTTCTCACTTTTAAGCCCTATTTCTTTTAATACTTTTAAAAAGACTTCAATTTCTACTATGTACTGATCTGAAAATCCATGCGTAGCGTCATAAGCTGTTATAGCTGTATTTCCGATGTTTTTAGCCGCAATATCGGGCGGAATGGTATGCAACTCAATAGTTAGTAATCCAAATTTTTGAATAAAAGGTTTCCACTTCAATAAATGTTCTTTAAGGTTTTGCTCAACATTGTTGTTTGAAAGTTTTTTTCCAAGATAGGCAAATGCACCTGTCGAAATACTGTTTTGGGTGTTAATATCATTATGGGGCTCACTCCAAATTCTATTATGATCGAGAAAAGTTCTTACGTTTAGTAAATCACGTAGACGGATGTCATAGTTTTCAATTAGATCTTTTTCCAAGAGTTCGGGATTCCCAATATCTCCCCAAATTACTTTTGCCCATACATCAGCGTTTACAAGATTAGCTCGAGTTACCTTCAAAGCTTCTTTGTTAAAATCTACTCCTACCAGTAACAAAGGGTATTCATCGAGGACTTTTCCCCTTGAGGTTCTTTGCTCTATTACATCAAAAAGATGAATAAGAAATGCTCCATTCCCACACCCCATATCAAGAATACCTTTGGGCTGCTCTTCTATGGGTCTATTAAAAATTTGAATAATTATGTCGTCAATCTGTTTGAAATAATTTGCATGCGCCCCGCCACTTCCCCAAACATTCATCGCTCTGTCAACATGAATTTCAGTTTGGTTTTTAGAAGAACTTCTCATTGAGCTGTAATCACCAAATAGTAAGTCCTCAAGATTATTAAAAGTAGGAATGTATGAAACGGTAACTCCATAAGCACTTGCACGTTTGGCAAAAAACAAACCTTTTTCAGTAAACTTATATGAATTGTCTTTTTTGATAAACCATCCCAAAAAGGTATAAAAATCAAGAATTTTAGTAAAACTTTCCGGGTCTTCATGATATTCATCGGCAGTAAAGGAGGCTTCCATAAAATATTTGTGAAAAAACCCATTCATTGCCAATGCTACAGTTAGGGGGCCAACAACAGCTCCTTCAATATGTTTTTTTACCTGATACTCCAAACTACTTGTGTCTGAAAGACTTATTTGTTCTTGAATGCTCTGTAAAATTTTGTACATTTTATACAGATCAACAGTAGTCGTTTTTTTGGGGTGAAAAAATCGAGATACTTTAAGAAACTCAGATGCTGTCTTGTAGTTTTGAAAAAGTGAAAAGGCTGCTTCACTGTTTTCGTTCAATCTTATTGTTACAGTGGCTGTAGAATTATCCACTTCATATACCAACCACCCCTGTGATGCCAGCAATCTTAAAGCAACATTTAGATAACCGCACTTGGCATTGAATTTTAAACACAGGTCATCCAGTGTGTGCCTGCTTTTTGATAATAAATATTTTGTAATCCCCTTGCTGTGAAACAGATAGGCTACATTGACAATAGCGATGCCATCCAGGTGTCTGAATAAATCACCGAGATATAATTTTTTTTCTTCATTTGAAATCATACCATAAAATTAATAAAATCCAGTTTACATCATAGAAAATAAATGAATTCTAGTTCATCAGACTTTCAGGAATTTTAATTTCATATTGAAAAACTATTGTTCACATATTGACCCTGATTTTTTAGCAACTTCACTTTTAATAATATGACTATTCAGTAAGTAACATAACTAAAGAAAACGAGACTGATAATCAGAAATTTAAAACATGAGATTTGTCAATATAATACTTTTTCGTTAGGTATTGACTGCAGATCTGTATTGGTTAATAAATACCCTAAGTAATTGCATTTTGTAGCTCACAAATATAGCTATTCAAGCTCAAAACCATACCAATTTGAGCTAAAAATTAGTACAAAATGAGCTACAAAGGGTGTTTTGGCAATTAGCTCGAAGATCATTGAGTCCAATCCTTTAGGGTCTTCCATCGGGGTTTGGTCTATTATATTTTTTAGAATTTAGCAGCTGTTGGAGGTGTGATTTATTCTATCGTCAATTTTAGTTTCTTCCCAAGTCCTGCTTCCACTATCTTCCTGAAGGTTGACATTTCAAGATCGGTCTTATCATTCTCTATTCTGGAAATATAGAATCTTGTTGTTCCGCTTTTCTTTGCGAGTTGTTCTTGTGTCAGACCAGCTTTTATTCGAGCATTTCTTATCAGTCTGCCGTATCTGTATTTTGATGGGTCATTTATTTCTTCACTAAGCTGGTATAGTATATCCGCTCCGATTTCATAGGGCAATATTAGATCTTTGTCGTTCTCCCCAGATACTTTAATTTCTATATTTGGCCAAGATAGTGTATAATTTCTGAGTTCCACCTTTTCAAATTCTTTTTCGTCTAACAGGGGGTATTCAAAATCATTTTTGGTAACTTTCCATTGTTTAAATATCTTGCCAAAGTCCAAAATCCGGCTCTCGCCGTTGTTAAACATACATTGGATTTGGTGTCCTGAAATCTTTTCAATTTTTACTATTCTTGGTATTTTAATTTTTTGTCTCATGATCGTGGATTTAAAGTATTAAAAATCTGTAAAAGGAATTGCCTGTTTTTTGCCGCCCAGTCTAAGACTTTCCTCTTTTGCACTTTTGGTAATTTTCCTGCATAAGTTTCCAAGGTTTCAATTACTTTCAACCTGAGTTCTATTATTCTAACTCGCATAAGTAATTATGGATCAAATACTAAAGACAGATCTAAAATTAAAATTAGGCTAATTTTTCTCTATTTTATTCAAAGTCCTAAAAATTTAAAAAGTTGTTGAAAATTCTCCTTATTCTTCGTTCCTTTTCCTTGATGTAGCCCGCTACATCTTCAAAAAAGAGCCTCGTCTAAGGAGTTTTCCAACAATTATGCTTCGTGATAATAATCTAACTCAGGTTGTCAACTCTTCATGCTCAGCAAATTTTGCATGAAAGTGCGGGGGTGGATGATCTCTTGAATAAATATCAATCTTTATCGCATCAATGGTTTTGACTGTCGGCATATTTGTTATCCATTTAGATAACAAATTTAGGGCATAATTTAATTTTATCCAAGGTTATTCAGGT
>SLKL01000032.1 GCA_007134625.1 Saprospiraceae bacterium | reverse complement strand
GAAACAATGTTGTCAACGTAAAATTAAGAAATGATTATGAAAATACAGTCTTAAAGGCGAACTTCTTTTCAAATTTAAACGATAGTCAGGCTTATTATGGTAAAAAGTCGTGGTGAAAAATGGCAAGTTTGCCAAAAAGTCGTACGATAAAATGGCACAGATGACGAAAAGTCGTGGGAGAAAATGTAAATTTGCAATAATTCTTAACCATTGAGTCCACTCTGAAAACCCTTTTCGTCATGAAAATGAGCGAAAAATTCATCCCCAACTCGTTGGGGACTGCAGCAATTTGTAATAGAAAGGGTTTTTCGGAGCGGACTCATCATTTAGACCTGATATTAACATGAAGCGGAAAACAGAAGACGAATTAATTAAATGGAAAAATCAAGACAGAAGAAAACCGGTCCTCTTATACGGAGCTCGTCAGGTAGGTAAAACCTGGTTGATGAAACATTTTGGTAAATCACAATTTGAGGAGGTTTTGTATATCAACTTTGAAAGGGAAAAGCAATTTAAAGAAATCTTTAAAGGTTCTCTTGATCCCAAAAGAGTTATCAAAGCCCTTGAAGTTATTTCCGGTAAAAAGGTCAGCCAGGGGAAAACCATTATTTTACTGGATGAAATTCAGGAGGCAGTAAATGGTTTAACCGTATTAAAATATTTTGCAGAGGAGATGCCCGAACTCCACATTATTGCAGCCGGGTCTTTATTGGGTGTTTCACTTAACAAACAATCCTTCCCTGTCGGGAAGGTTCAATTCATCTATTTAAAGCCACTGGACCTTGAGGAGTTTTTCCGGGCCACTGGGAAGGAAAACTTATTTGAATTGATAATTGAAAAGGATTGGGAAACCATTTCATTAATGAAACAAGAATTTTTGAATGTATTGCGCGACTACTATTATGTAGGAGGAATGCCGGAGGTGGTTTCCAATTTTTCAGAAAAGAAAAACTATGATGAGGTCAGAGAACTTCAAAAGCAGATTTTAATGGCTTATCAACAAGACTTTGCTAAGCATGCACCCGGAGAATTAATACCTAAGATCCAAATGGTATGGAGCAGTATTGTGAGTCAGTTAGCAAAGGAGAATAAGAAGTTCATTTACGGTCTGATTAAGAAAGGTGCCAGAGCCAGAGATTTTGAAGCAGCATTAGATTGGCTTGAAGGATACGGATTGATATATCGTATTTTCAATGTGAATAAAGCAGGATTACCACTTTCAGCATATCGCGATCTCAAATCTTTCAAGATTTATGTTTCTGATGTTGGACTGTTGGGAGCTATGTCCAATTTAGATAAAACTACTCTTTTAGATAAAAACAAACTTTTTGAGGAATTTAAAGGGTCACTTACTGAGCAATTTGTTTTGCAGGAATTGATCCGGCAATATGATAAGAATATTTATTACTGGACTAATCCTGCCGGAAATGCAGAGGTAGATTTTATTTTTGAAAAAGAGGGGAAAATTTACCCGGTTGAGGTTAAGGCTGCTGAAAATCTACAGGCAAAATCACTAAGGACGTTCTACCAAAAATTTAAAAGGCTTCACTGTTACAGGACTTCAACTTCCAATTATAGAAAAGAGGAGTGGATGACCAATATACCCCTGTATGCTATTAGTCAAATTGCTACCTAGAAATAGCATTTTGATTACAGCAACTGATCAATTATCTGATCTTCTGTCATGCCCTCTGCTTCTGCCTTAAAGTTTCTGACGATACGGTGTCTCAATACATTTTTGGCGACTGCCTGTACATCTTCAATATCCGGAGCATATTTTCCGTGGATGGCAGCATGACACTTAGCACCGAGGACTAAATATTGCGATGCTCTTGGACCGGCACCCCAGCCGATAAATTCATTGACTACCGGATCTGCTTTTTCTGTTCCGGGTCTTGTTTTACTTACTGTGCTTACAGCGTACTCAAGGACATTATCCGTAATGGGAATTTTTCTGATTAATTCCTGATATTGTAAAATCTGCTCCGCATTGAGAATGTGCTTAAGTTCTTCCTTCTTTACCCCTGTAGTGGCTTTTACGACTTGTAATTCCTCATCATAGGAGGGGTAATCAAGGGGGATATTAAACATAAAACGGTCCAATTGCGCTTCCGGAAGCGGGTAAGTACCTTCCTGCTCAATCGGGTTTTGGGTAGCCAATACAAAAAATGGAGTGTCGAGTTTATAAAACCTGCCACCTGATGTGATTTGCCTTTCCTGCATAGCCTCGAGCAATGCCGCCTGTGTCTTAGGTGGGGTACGGTTGATCTCATCTGCCAATACAATATTGGAGAAAAGGGGTCCCTTATTGAATTTAAACTGTCGGTTTTCACCCAATACTTCCGATCCGGTAATATCCGAAGGCATCAAATCCGGAGTAAACTGAATTCTTTTGAAGTCGAGGTCGAGTACCTCAGCAATGGTACTTACAAGTAAGGTTTTAGCCAATCCGGGTACTCCCACGAGCAAACTATGGCCATTGGAAAAAAGGGAAATAATAACTGCCTCAACCACTTTGTCTTGCCCTACGATTACTTTTGATATCTCTTTTCGAAGTGTTTTGTAGGAGGATGCCAATGCATCTACTGCTTCTACTTCTGTTCCATTGGTAATAGCCATAAAATGTTGAATATTTTTTTAAAAAAGAAACCCAAAGATAGTAACTTTTATTCCGCGATAAAATGGAATTACTTATTACTTCTCAGGGAACTACAATCAAACGACATAATTTCTGAAATGTTTTTTTAATCCGGCTTAAGTGCTGAGAGTATTTTGGAAGGTTTTAATAAAAATGCCCTTTTGCAAAGGCGAGAAACGAATGGCCGAAGCTCATATTCGTTTTCCGCTTTTGCAAAAGGGCAGTTAAAGTAATATCGAAATTCTATTTCAAATCAAATCGATCAGCATTCATAACTTTTGTCCATGCTTTAACGAAGTCTTTAACAAATTTTTCTTTGTTATCATCCTGAGCATAGAACTCTGCATATGCACGCAATATGGAGTTAGAACCAAAAACCAAATCTACTCTTGTGGCTGTCCACTTAGTTTCACCTGATTTTCTGTCAACAATATTATATGAATTCTCTCCTGTAGGTTTCCATGAGTAATTCATGTCGGTAAGATTGACAAAGAAGTCGTTACTCAAAACACCTACATTATCAGTAAATACACCGTGTTTGCTTCCTCCGTGATTGGTTCCCAATACACGCATTCCACCTATTAAAACGGTCATTTCCGGAGCAGTTAATCCCAAGAGCTGAGTTCTGTCCAAAAGCATTTCTTCCGGCTTTGCGTCATACCTTTGCTTTAGCCAGTTTCTGAATCCATCGTGTACAGGCTCAAGGTATTCAAATGATTCTACTTCGGTCATTTCCTGTGTAGCATCACCTCTGCCCGCTGAAAAAGGAACTTTCACATCGAAGCCGGCATCTTTAGCGGCTTTTTCAACAGCAGCACTTCCACCCAGAACGATAAGATCGGCTATGCTTACTTTTTTGCTTAACCCTGATCGGATCTCTTCTAATTTATTCAGTACTTTTTCCAGTCGTTGCGGTTCGTTTCCTGCCCAGTCTTTTTGAGGTGCCAAACGAATTCTCGCACCATTGGCTCCACCTCTGTAATCAGAAGAACGGAAAGTCCTTGCACTATCCCAAGCTGTTGCAATCAATTCAGAAGTACTCAAACCACTGTTGAGCAATTTGCTTTTCAAATCTGCTACTTCAGCATCGCTAAGCGTGTAATCTACTGAAGGAATTGGGTCCTGCCAGATCAAATCTTCCTGAGGTGCATCTGCTCCCAGATATCTGCTTTTTGGACCCAGGTCACGGTGAGTAAGCTTAAACCAAGCTCTGGCAAAAACTTCTTCGAAATATTCCGGATCGTTATAGAAGCGCTCGGAAATCTTTCTGTATTCAGGATCCATTTTCATGGCCATGTCGGCATCAGTCATGATGGGATTTCTGCGTACTCCTTCGATGTGTGCATCAAAAGGCTTGTCTTCCTCTTTGATTTCGATTGGTTCCCATTGCCATGCGCCTGCGGGGCTTTTCTTCAATTCCCAATCGTGGTTTAATAATAAGTGGAAATAGGTGCGATTCCATCTGTCCGGATATGTTGACCACGCGCCTTCAAGTCCACTTGTTACGGTATGTTCTGCATTCCCTTTACCTGTTGGATTCATCCATCCCAAACCTTGAGTTTCTACATCTGTACCCTCTGGCTCCGGCCCTAAAATTGAAGCATCACCGTTTCCGTGAGTTTTTCCTACAGTATGACCACCTGCAGTAAGTGCAACAGTTTCCTCATCATTCATCGCCATTCTTTTGAAAGTTGTGCGAACATCATGAGCTGTTTTTAAGGGATCAGGATTGCCATCTACACCTTCAGGATTTACATAAATCAAACCCATTTGTACGGCAGCTAATGGATTTTCCAGTGATTCACTTGTTTTATCGGCATATCTCGATTTACCTAACCATTCACTTTCTGAACCCCAGTTGATATCCATTTCAGGATGCCAAATGTCTTCACGTCCACCTGAAAATCCGAATGTTTTAAAGCCCATTGATTCGTAAGCCATATTCCCTGCGAGAATAATTAAATCTGCCCAGGAGAGCTTATTACCATACTTTTTCTTGATGGGCCAAAGTAGTCTTCTGGCTTTATCTAAGTTAGCGTTATCGGGCCAGCTATTGATGGGTGCAAAACGCAAGTTTCCTGTATTGGCGCCACCGCGACCATCTGCTACTCTGTAAGTACCGGCAGCGTGCCATGCCATACGTATCATTAAACCCCCGTAATGTCCCCAATCCGCAGGCCACCAATCCTGACTATCAGTCATTAACTCTTTCAAATCGGTTTTTACCGCTTCAAGGTCCAGTTTTTTAAATTCTTCCCTGTAGTTGAAATCCTCATCATTCGGCTTAGTTTTCTTGTCATGCTGATGAAGGATATCCAGCTTCAAAGCCTTTGGCCACCAGTCCATTACGGATTTTTGAGTTTCAGTATTTGCCCCATGCATCACAGGACATTTTCCATTTTGTGATTTTTCCATATTGTTTAAACTTAAGTTTTATAGTTAATTAAAATTTGATTGTTGCCTTATCAACTCCCTTTCAAAAGGGCTTATTTTAAAATTATTAAAGAATATAGCTGAAATTGAACTGATAAATTCAGCTCGGTCAATTCACAGCTATAGTAAAATTTTCCACTAAAAAAGTAAAGGATTTTTCTAAGTCAAAGAGGATTTTTTCAATTGCCCCAAAATTACGAATATTTTAAAGAACTACATGGGTTTCCGCTAAGAATATATCCAGATAATTTCTTTATTTCAGTGGTCTTTTTGTTGATAATTGCAGCACCTATAATCACAACTAAGACCTTATATAAATGTTCAAATTTCTTTGCTCTTAATTATCGAAAAATAGTTTTTTTTGTGAATTAGAGAAAGTGATTTAGATCGTAAGATTGGTTAAATTTCGGTAATTTGATTCCTTTTTTTTGCCATAAAGTCCGGTGGAGGACAAAATGCTGGAAAGTCATATGGAGGTAGGAAGAGGGACCCTTCGGCTCAGGGTAAAAGTAGGGAGTAGGAAGATGGAAGTGGGAAGAAGGACCCTTCGACTTTCGCTAAGGGTAAAAGTGGGAAGTGGGGAATTTTTTTAATGGATAAGATAATGGTAAATTGTTAATGGTTAATTGATAATGTGTAAATACCTAAAGGTCAACAGTCAAAGGTCAACAGTCAAAGGTCAACAGTCAAAGGTCAACAGTCAGTAATCTTAATCTTCTCAATAATCCTTATT
>SLKL01000069.1 GCA_007134625.1 Saprospiraceae bacterium | reverse complement strand
TTTTATTCTTCCGGATATCTCTATTCCAGTCACCAAACAAAGAATACTTTCCCCTTATTTTTTGTTTTGAATTTGAATCATTTCCCTATTACCCATCATTAGAGGCAATGCTAAATCTGCCAACATATTGGGATTCAACTGCAGGAATTTATAGTTAGTAGTCAATTCCAGAAGGAAATCAGAAAGCAATTCATTCAGTTCATTTTTTCTCCCGCTGAGCATATAAAGAGAACTTGCCGGTCTTCCGTTCTCTATGGTCGAAAAATCGAGTTGATTCACATTGATGCCAAAACCGCAAACTGATGAAACAATTTTTTTTGACTGTATCTGATTCCTGATCAATATTCCCGCAATTTTCTTATCTTTGACAAGGATATCATTTGGCCACTTTATCAAAGGGTGAAGGTCGGGGTAATTTTTTTTGATGAGAGAAGCAACAGATAGTGCACCCAGTAGATTGAGTGAAAAACTATTTGATACTGCTAAGTTCTCAGGTCTCAGGATGACTGACAATAATAGATTTTTTTCAGCCTGACTCTGCCATTTGTTTACCCCTTGACCCCTGCCGGCACTTTGAAAATCTGTCGAAATGACAGTTCCGTCGATTGGCTCGCTTTTTGCCAATAAGTAAGTAGCATAATCGTTAGTTGAATCGATGGAGCTAAACTGAATCAGAACTTTTCCAATTTTCACAGGGTTCTATTTAAAATGTTGTAAATAAAATTAAAGTAAATAAACTTGACGCAAATACAAAAGAAACCAATTGAACAATCTCAGCCCTATAACGATTCTGAACTCAATGATTTGATTGTTGAATCGATAAGGGAGATCAAAGGTAAAGAAATAGTAAAAATTGATTTGAGGAGTTTACATGATGCTTCGGCTGATTATTTCATTATTTGCTCCGGAGAATCAACCACACAAATAAAAGCAATATCTGACAATATTGTAAAAAACGTGAAAGATAGTCTGGAGGAAAGACCTTCTCATGTTGAGGGAAAAACAGAATCGAGATGGATTTTGTTAGATTACTTTAATACCGTTGTACACGTTTTTCATCCCGAAACCAGACTTTTTTATGAGCTGGAAGAATTGTGGTCAGATGGAAAAATTACTGAATACGACGATCTGTAAAGTTATAAAAACCGAATACTGAACTGTTTTTCAATGCTGACATCTGTAGGCGATGAAAAACGGTAAAATAAATTGAAATGGATATAAATCAAAATAAAAACCCAAAGAAGCCATCTGAAGGAAAAGATGGGGGACAGGGACCAAATAAGCCGGGTATAAGTTCGTACTGGATTTATGCTTTAATTGCTATTTTTCTTATCGCGCTAAATGTGATGAGCTACAGTGGTGGTGGAAATGATCCCATTACCATGGGTAGATTTGAAAAGATGGTTTTGGCCGGGGATGTAGAAAAGTTGGAAATCATCAATGAGCGGACTGCTAATGTTTTTATCAGGTCGTCAAGCCTGAGCAATACCGAATATCACGATGCAAATCAAACTTCCTTACTAACGGATAGGCCACATTATCACTTTAATATTGGTCCACCGGAATCTTTTGCCAAAAGACTGGATGAATTGAATGCGCAATTACATAGCGCTGATCAGATTGATCCTATTTACATCGAGAGACAAAATTGGTTGGGTCCCATATTGAGTTGGGTAATCCCATTCGCCATCCTTATTGCGATATGGATTTTTATCATGCGTAGAGTAGCAGGTGGAGCCGGTGGGCCTGGAGGTCAGATTTTTAATATAGGGAAAAGTAAGGCGACTCTTTTTGATAAAAACACCAAGGTTTCAGTAACCTTTCAGGATGTGGCAGGCTTGGATGAGGCTAAAGAGGAGGTGATGGAAGTAGTTGACTTTTTGAAAAACCCAAATAAATATACCGCTCTTGGGGGGAAAATTCCCAAAGGTGTATTATTAGTTGGTCCTCCGGGAACGGGTAAAACCCTTCTTGCTAAAGCAGTGGCAGGAGAGGCAGGTGTGCCCTTCT
Source organism: Saprospiraceae bacterium (assembly GCA_007134625.1). Taxonomy (GTDB): domain Bacteria; phylum Bacteroidota; class Bacteroidia; order Chitinophagales; family Saprospiraceae; genus PWJY01. The sequence goes on along the minus strand of SLKL01000069.1, from coordinate 3,809 downwards.
TCTCTATCTCAGGTTCTGATTTTGTGGAGATGTTCGTAGGTGTTGGTGCTTCGCGTGTTAGGGATTTATTTAAACAAGCAAGAGAAAAAGCTCCGTGTATTGTATTTATTGATGAAATTGACGCCATCGGTAGAGCAAGAGGAAAGGGAGCTATCCAGGGTGGAAATGATGAGCGGGAAAACACACTGAATCAGCTGCTGGTTGAAATGGATGGATTCAGCACTGATAAAGGTGTAATTCTAATGGCAGCAACCAACCGACCGGATGTACTCGATTCTGCTTTGTTGAGACCGGGAAGATTCGACCGTCAAATTGGCATTGACAGACCGGACTTGAAGGGACGTGAGGCCATATTTAAGGTGCATTTACGCGCAATTAAATCAGGACCTGATGTCAAGGCCAGTGTATTGTCAGAAATGACACCTGGCTTCGCAGGGGCTGATATTGCCAATGTATGTAATGAAGCTGCGTTGATTGCCGCTAGAAGGAATAAGAAGGCTGTAGATCTGGACGATTTTAATTATGCACTTGATAGAGTTATAGGTGGTCTTGAGAAGAAAAGTAAGATCATTAGTCCCGCTGAGAAAGAAATTATTGCCTATCACGAAGCAGGTCACGCTATCTGTGGGTGGTTCCTGGAACATGCTTCACCACTAGTGAAAGTAACCATCGTTCCCCGGGGTATTGGTACACTCGGCTATGCCCAATATCTCCCCAAGGAAGAGCATATCGTAAGAACTGAGCAACTCCTCGATAGAATGTGTATGACCCTTGGGGGGCGTGCCGCTGAAAAAGTTATTTTTGACAAAATTTCTACAGGAGCTCAAAGTGATCTTGATCAGGTCACCAAACAAGCCTATAGCATGATTATAGTTTACGGCCTGAATGATAAAATTGGTAATGTATCTTATCATGGGATGTCTCAGGATCAATTTCAGAAACCATATTCAGACTTAACAGCTAAGGAAATAGATGAAGAAGTCAGAAGCCTTATTGAAGGTCAGTACAAAAGAGCGATCGAACTCCTAAATGAGAGAAGAGATGAACTTGAGATTTTGGCACGTGCTCTCCTAGAAAGAGAGGTGCTCTTAAAGTCCGATCTGGAAAAACTAATTGGGAAAAGACCTTTCGAGCCCATACAGGCAGAAACTCCTGAGACCAAGGAAGAGGAAGTTCAAAAAGAAGAGACCAATATTGAAACCAAGACCAATGGCGCTCCTGACAATGAAGCAGTTGAAGTAAATGAACAAGAAGATCAAGCCCCGGAAACGGCAGATGTTATTGCACCACCTCCACTTCCCGGTAAGTCAAAATCCAAAAAGGAGGATGGAAATGAAGATGACATCAGTTCATCAAAAGGTGAGGTTGAAGATTCGGATAAGTAAGTTTTAGTTGGCTTTTAGCTTCTGGCTGCTAGCCTATGGCTTCTGGCTTCTGGCTCTTGGCTCTTGGCTTCTTTTAGTTGCTAACGAACTATGATCAAACTATAGGCCTGCTGCTAGTGACTAGAAGCTATGTGCCAGCCAGCAGCCAGCAGCCAGAAGCCAGAAACCAAAAACCAGTAGCCAATAAAATGTCCGATATTTTGGTATTTTTGCAAAATTCAAAAATTGATAGTTGAGTCCACTGTGATCAGACTGGACTCGCGTATAAAAACCAAAATACCGTGAGTAAAATTGATTTTAACCTAGAAAGTATTTCTCCTGTTGATGGAAGATATGCATCAAAAACCGGTGAGTTATCCAAGTATTTCTCCGAATCTGCCCTTATTTTTTACAGACTTAAGGTGGAGGTGGAGTATTTTAAAGCTTTGACGGAAATACCCTTGCCACAGTTGAGGGGGATAAATTCCAAAGACTTAAAAATACTCGATGAGGTGATGGATAACTACACCGTCCAATCTGCAAGGCGGATTAAAGAAATAGAATCCGTAACCAACCACGATGTTAAGGCAGTGGAGTACTTTTTAAAAGAAAAAATAAAGGGAACTGAAATCGAGAAGCATCAGGAATTCATCCATTTTGGTCTGACCTCGCAGGATATTAATAATACGGCTGTTCCAATGAGTCATAAGGAGGCTCTTGATGAGGTAGTGATTCCTGCTTTAATAAAGGTGAAAAATAAAATCAGCGAATTAGCAGAAGCCTGGAAAGATGTTGCCATGCTTGCCAAAACTCACGGTCAACCTGCTTCCCCGACAAGACTTGGTAAAGAAATGCAGGTTTTTGTGGAAAGACTGGAACAGCAATTGAATTTACTCAATAATATTCCGCACTCCGGTAAATTCGGTGGCGCAACAGGTAATTTCAATGCTCACAAAGTGGCTTATCCTGATATTGACTGGAAAAAGTTTGCAGACGAGCTCCTCAGAGAACGACTAGGTATTCAGCGACAGCAGACCACAACACAGATTGAGCATTACGATAATCTCGCTGCTTTTTTCCAGACTTTTGTGAGGATAAACAACATTTTAACGGATTTTGCAAGAGATATGTGGACCTATATCTCAATGGATTATTTTCAGCAAAAAACCATAGCTTCAGAGGTTGGCTCATCTGCTATGCCACATAAAGTGAATCCCATAGATTTTGAAAATGCTGAGGGAAATCTCGGCCTTGCCAATGCTTTATTCAATCACCTTGCTAACAAACTGCCTATTTCCCGCTTGCAAAGAGATTTAACGGATAGTACAGTTCTCAGAAATATAGGGGTTCCTTACGGCCATATACTCATATCTCTAAAATCACTGGAAAAAGGAATAAGTAAATTAAAGCTTAATCAGCAGAAATTAAATGAGGATTTAGAGCGAAATTACATGGTGGTAGCGGAAGGAATTCAAAACGTATTGCGCAGAGAAGGCATCCCTAATCCCTATGAACAATTAAAAGCCCTGACAAGAGGAAATCAAAGAATTGGAAAGGCTGAAATTGATGATTTTATAGATTCACTGGAAATTTCAGATGAGCTGAAAGGAGAGTTAAAGCAAATTACTCCTTTTAACTATCACGGGTATTAAAATGGTATTCTGAACGGAAATAAATAATAATGTCAAATTTCAAGGCAAAATATATTAACACAGACAGGTTCTACGAGCTGAGGAAGTTTAATTTTTTGGTACAGATTCCTCCGGGTATTTCTATTGGCTTTATTGTAGGAGGAATGTTTGGAGAGACCAATTGGACGCTGATTACTATTGGGGGTGTTATTTATATTATTGCTGCTTATTACTCTTATACCAGACTGCAGGAGTATAAAAAACTTTATGATTCACTTCCTAAGCTTAGACTGAATGAAACCGAACTTATGCTGGATCCGGATGGTAAAAAGCAGAAACGAATCGGAATAAAGTCAGGGCAAAGAATTCATCTCCAGGTTAGAACAACAAGTATTAGGGAACGAATTTTTGATTATTTTAAAAAGGACTATGCAGACCTGACAGCTAATTTTATCATAGTGAATGGTAACAGATATGACTTTGTACTGGATTCAGATTTTGCATTAAGGAAATTGTTGAAGCTAATTCCCATCTGGGAAGAAAGGGGAGTTTCATTAAGTTGGGATTTCGAGATAGCTTTCAAGGATGAAATGAAGAGAATGGGGCTGAAGACCAAAAAGTCAGTAGATTTGCCTCGTTGATTAATGAATTTATCAAGCTTTAAACTGCAGCAGTTTATTTTTTACATAATCATCAAAGATTCTACCTTCAAATGAGTGGAATTTCACTTGAATGGGTTGGATGAAAATGGGTATTTTTTGTTCTGCAAAAAATTTACTGTGTGGCTGTAACCTGACAGCATCTTTCTCAGTAG
>SLKL01000227.1 GCA_007134625.1 Saprospiraceae bacterium | reverse complement strand
TCCGGTATTTTACTCAATCATATCTCCGGACATCAGGATGGTTGTGCTACAGCCTGTCCGGGCTTGTTTTTATATCCTATCTTGCCCGCCCTCAGAGAATTAGCGGATCAAAAATTTAAGTGGATTTGTATGGACGACATGCCGGCTCCGGAATGGATTTCAGCTGAAATTTCCGGGCAGCAGGTTGAGCTGATGTGGGACTACGGGATGGATGCAGTTTTGTTTGAAGGCTTTGAGTTGCAATGGAAAAAAGAGGGTGATTCGGATTTTTCCTCTTTGGAAGAAGTCGCGTCTTATGTGAAAGAACTACAGATTAATCAGCCGGCTGAAGGAGTCATTTATTTTCGGGTAAGAGCTGTTGAAGAAAACGTAAAGTCCGATTGGAGTAAAGAAATTCCTGTGCTTATATCCAATCTTGCGGACCTCAATAAGGAGAAAAGCTTACCCACGATTTTTCCCAATCCGGTAAATGCTAAATTGAGTATAAACTTACCTGAGCTGCAATATGCCGGAAAAATTGATGCAAAAATCTTCAATACTCAGGGCCAAGTAATCAGGCATTTGAATGGAAATCATCTCTCAGATGGAGTTTTAACCATAAATACTACAGATCTTAAGGACGGTATTTATTTTATTGAGACGAGTGTTTATCCGGATTTTAGGATTCCATTTTTGAAAGTGGGGATTGAATAAATTTATTGGATTAGGCTATAAATCAAAATTCAAAACTTAGAGCACTATTGGTTTTAACTAAATGTTTAAAGATTTCTGATTTGAAAGGCTAGAAAAGGTGAACTAATAGCCGAATTTTTGGATACCTTAATTCATAAATTGAACACCGAACACCGATTAACGATATGCGATTTTAGAAGTGTTAGTGTGGAACGAAAACAAGAAATCAAACCTACAATAAATAAACAGAAACTTTTTAAATTAAAAATCGGTGGTATTTGCTTGTCCTCTCACCTTCAATTTTTAAAAAGACAAGACGGGATTCTTCAATCAAAAAAACTAAGAAGAATGCATGAATAACGGGATTATAGAAATATCATGAAATCCTTAAGTTATTTCTAATATCATTTATGCGTCTATTACAATAAATTTATTGCTTAGCATAGACCTCACTTGAATCGATCTGTGATTTTTTCTCCAAAAAATAATATTTTTTTTAAGTCATTGACTTTCAATTGTGTTTGATTGTAAGTTGGCTATAATTTAAAGAAAAACACCATATGTTTTTCTCGGAACTATAAAGGTGGTCCGATTGTTGCAGTAGTATTAAAAGTGTTCAGTGAAGCAAAAGGCTTTTTTATGAACAGTAATCTTATAGAATCAAAACTGTCGGGACAATAAACCAATCTTGATTTTGATAATTAGACCTTATCATAAACTTACGTGGAGGTCCCATCCTCTTCTTCCGATGGTTTTGGTTCTTTTTTTATTGGATCCTTACTGTATTCCAGATATTTGCTCCTGTGTCTGTAGATGTCAATAGCATTGAATATTGCTCTGACCATCGATTGACTGTTAGCTTGATTTTTTCCTGCAATTTCGTATGCGGTTCCGTGGTCGGGTGAAGTGCGGATGTAATCCAGGCCTGAGGTATAATTTACGCCATGTCCAAAAGAAAGCGCTTTAAATGGAATCAGTCCCTGATCGTGATACATCGCCAGAATTCCATCAAATTTCTTGTAAGCACCACTTCCAAAAAATCCATCAGCAGAAAAAGGTCCCATAACCATTTGTCCTTTTTTCTTTGCTTCAATAATTACCGGGCGGATAGTGGTATCCTCTTCATCCCCGATAGTTCCCTCTTCTCCAGCATGTGGATTGAGTCCCAAAACAGCAATCAGTGGCCTCTCCTTGCCAAAATCTTTTTGCAAGGTTTCATTCAGTATGTCGAGTTTTTCTGTGATCAGTTCTTTGGTAATGATGTCTCTTACCTCTTTCAAGGGCACATGTCCGGTGACTACGCCCAATTTCATCTCTTCGCTTACCATGAGCATGAGTGATCTTTCGCCCAATTGGTCTGTAAGATATTCCGTGTGACCCGGATACCTGAAACCCGCCATTTTTAGCGCTTGCTTATTGACCGGTGCAGTGACCAAAACATCAATTAAACCCGCTTTTAGATCATTTACTGCAGCCTCTAATGAGAGGATGGCATATTTTCCGCTTTCTTCAGTTGCTTTCCCTAGGCTGATATTTGGAGCTTCATTCCAGACATTGACGATATTCACTTTTTCGCTATTCAGTCGTTCCGCAGTCCGTTGGTTCTGATATTGAAAATTGACGTCTTCCACTATGTTTTTATGGTAAGCCACCACCTTCGAAGAACCGTAAAGTACCGGAATGCAGTTCTTCATAATCAATGGATTGGATACGGATTTGATGATGATTTCCATTCCTATTCCATTGAAATCGCCAATCGATATCCCTAATTTTATCTTCTCTTCCATGCTTGGATCATTAATTTTTTTCAAAAGGCTAAATTAAGCATTATTGACAACATGAAAAGTTTTCTTTTTGGGAGGGATTTTAATTGAGGAGTTTAATGGTTTAGGAGATTATTAGTTTAAAGGTTGAGAAGTTGAGGTTTTTAAAATGGAAGTGCGCATGGGAATAACAAGGTTTGTGAAGCTAGAGGGAATCAATTGAAAGTTGAATTTTTATCGATCTGGGATTACTGATTAGATGATTTCAGATTGCAAATTTTGGAATATTGATCTGAATTCTAATTTTATACCTGTGGGGTCGTTGCATGCAACGACCGTAAGTGTTTCCCCCTCAGCAATTTGCTAAATTCCTTGCTTGTCGTTATGTAAAGAGCGGCGAGGTTCGTATATCAAGATGCTTATCTTTAGTCCTTATATGTCTTTGTTATTGAAACAAATACTGATGTTTTGACATTCTAATTGTAAACATATTCTTGAGCAATGAAAAATAAAGCACTTTATCTCCTTTTGTTATTCGTCTTTTCTGCTGCGGAGGTTTTTTCTCAGGCTGCCAGAAATATACCCAGAGACGCAGGACCGGTTCAATGGACATTTGGAAACATCATCGTTTTTATAGTTTTTCCGATATTGCTGATTGTCTTCTTGTTTTTTTATGTGAAAAAGCTAACACGCGATAAAATAGAAGAAAAGGAGTTCGAGGATGCAGAAGAACAAGAGAAACCTGAGAACTAAGAATAAATCCTGCAATAAAGAGAATTCAGCTACTTGAAAAAATTATCATTATTAAAAGATGGTGATCCAATTTCGTTAAAAAGCCTGCCCCCAACTAGGTTGGTGGGTGAAAGGTGTAAGCTTGACAGGGCGAGCTCTCAATACCATTAATTCGTCGCTATCCAAAAGATCAGTTCATTATAAAACTTAGCTGATTTGGACTAATTAAAAAAGTGTTGTTATTCCTGAAATCTATAGTTTTTTTACCTTTATAAAAAAAATCAAAAATGATACTTTTATATTTCATCAGTTTGCTTTCCTTTTTCAGTCATGATTCTGTGTCAGGAGACAATGGTATTCAATTTTTAGATAAAACTTATGCCGAAGTACTTGAAATGGCAAAGGAGCAGGAGAAGCCGATTATGTTGATTTTCAGAATTGACAGCTGTCCCAATTGTGAAAGGATGGAAAACGATACTTATCCCAATGAAAGAGTTGGACGGTATTTTAATGAAAATTTCCTTTCCCTAAAAATCAACTCCATGAGTGTAGAGGGTGTCCGAGCCAACAGAAAGTATAATGTCAGGACCCATCCGGGTATTATTTTTCTGGATTTTGAGGGTAACGAAACGCATAGGGCAATCGGCTACCGTAGTCCCAATGCTTTAATTCTGGAGGCCAGGAAGGCATTGGGAGAGACTGTATTTCAAACCCGATGAGTTGGTGGGACATGGCTTATTTATTTTAAATATGTTGTTATTGGAAATATCAGTCAATGGAGATAGCAAAAAATAATGACTTCTTAAGCTAAGTTAGAGCGATAAATGTCGATAAAATAAAATGGATTAAACAACAGGTTTTTGGTTTAGAACTCATGAATATGATAAGGTCATTAATTTTAGTTTTACTTTTTTCTCCTTTAATCCTCCATGCCCAATATGAAAATATTGCTATGGATTCGCTAAATAGGTATCAACAAATCCAAATTGGCTTATCCTACAATAACTTTAATGGCGAAGTATCTAATTTTACAAAACACGGGGGTGCTCTTGATATGTATTTTGCTTATGGGAGAAATCAGCACCTTTTCGGATTTAATATGAATGTTATAATGTCAAATAAAGTAATGGAATTCTCCATTCCTCCTGATTTTGAGCATTATAGTAGTCCGGCTACATTGTTTTTTGGACCCTATTATGGTCAGCTTATTGGCGACCCGCATCAATCTCACTTTACGGCAACTATAGGCTTGAATTACGGATGGCTGTTACACAGAAAAGACGGAGATAGAATAGGTGGTTATCATGGATTTATTCCTCAAATCGAATTCTCCCGTTCAATTCGGATTGGGGAACCCAGATTTTCTACCTATCAATTTACAAGTCAATTTACACCACCAAGATATGACCCCTCCATAACTAATAACTTTATAGATGTGTTTGTTGGGTACAGAAGGCTATTTCTTAATAATGAAGAAGGGAGAGGATCTCTGTTTTCATTTGGAGTGAGATTTAAAATAAATAAATATTCAATTGAAAGAAATTTAGCACAATGACATAATGAGAAATTTATACTCATTATTATGAGAAAGGGGTTTTAGAATTGGACTCAATAATTGGTGGAAAAATTACAGGCTTTCTGAAAAAATGCTACATTTGAAATGACCAATAATTTAAATAACATCGGCTTTTACATTCTGTTTGTAATGGTGTTAATTGGTCTCAGCATTTATTTTTACTCCGAAACTATTTCTTACTTTCCGTCTCACATACACGCATGGACACAATCTGACAGATACGCAATTGCTTTAATGTTTTTACAGGAGGGTTTCAATTTTTTCAAACCCCAAACTTATAACCTTTCAACTGTTGATGGGGTTACAGGGGTCGATTTGCCCATACATGAATTTTTAGTAGCATTAATAATGAAAGCGATCGGAACAGATTCGCCCATTGTATTCAGAGTTTATACTTTGTTTTTTAGCTTTATTGGCTATCTCTTCTTATTTCGACTGACCAATGAAATCACCGGATCAAAATTAAAGGGTTTGGTGCTCGTTATTTTTGTGTTTACTTGTCCCATAATAACCTATTATCAAGCGGGTTTTATTCCTTCTTCTACCGGCTTTTCAACAGCTATAATAGCCTACTATTTCTACTTTAGATTTAAAAAGGCAAACCACTACAGTGACTTTTATTATGCCATTTTATTTATGACTTTAGCGGCCTTAACAAGGACACCCTTTAATATCTTCTTGTTTGCTATTTTACTTCAGGAATTGTGGGTTTATGTAAAGGGAAAAAAGGTAAATTGGAACCATGTCATCGCTTTTTCTCTGGCTTATGGAGCTGTAATTTCATACAATCTTTATAAGGCCTATCTCAACAACACCTATGGAACTCAGTTTTTAACTTATCTATTACCGGCACGTAGTTTTGAAGAGTTAGTGAAAACTTTTAGTCTCGTAAGAGAAAGGTGGACATTTCAGCTCTTTTCAATTTATCATTACTATCTTCTGATTATTGCAATCGCCTCTGTTTCATTTTCTGCTATTAGACAAAAACAATTCAGGTTTACGGAGAAACAGATCTTGCTTCATGTCTTCATTAGCTTTTCAGGGGCTGTATTGTATTTTATACTGATGGCGCGACAGTTTGTTGCACACGAGTACTATTTTATGGATACTTTCTACCTGCCAATTTTCTTGTTCTTACTT
>SLKL01000168.1 GCA_007134625.1 Saprospiraceae bacterium | reverse complement strand
GAAAATACCATACGGGAAAATTACGACTATAATATTTTGACCTATGAATACCTCTATAATGGAGGCGGTGTAGCTGTTGGGGATATTAATGGGAACGGTCTGCCGGACCTTTACTTTGTATCGACTTTTGGCAGAAATCGATTGTACTTAAATAAAGGGAATTTTGAATTTGAAGATATTACCAATCAGGCGGGTGTGGGTGCTCCCGGTGGATTTAAAACAGGAGCCACAATGGTGGATATCAATGGAAACGGACTTTTGGATATATATGTATCAAGAACTGGTAAGGATGACGGACCATTCAAGCGAAATCTACTGTATATCAACAACGGCGATCTCACTTTTACAGAAATGGCTGCTGATTTTGGGCTTGATCTTGCTGACAACTCCAATCATGTCAATTTTTTCGATATGGATGGAAATGGTTATCTGGATGTTTATGTCCTTAACCATCCACTGATTTTTTCTGAATCGGCAAATATTCGATTGCGCGAAAATCCTGATGGTAGTTTAGAAAGACTTACGTCTCCCAGAACAGATTATGATTCTGATCGCTTATTGAGAAATGTAAACGGAAGATTTGAAGATATCAGTGAAAGTGCAGGAGTGCTTAATTCTGCTTTTGGATTAAGTGTGATTGTTGCGGATATTAATATGAATGGACTACCTGATATATTTGTTGGAAATGACTTTATTGAGCCTGACCATTTGTATATCAACAACGGTGACGGTACGTTTACGGATAAAGCTATGGAGTACTTCAATGCGATGAGTGAAAACAGTATGGGTGCGGATATTGCAGATTTTACTAATAATGGATTGCCCGATATCGTGGTATTGGATATGCTGGCAGAAGATCATGTTCGCTATAAAGAATTGTCCAATATCATGAAAGTATCAAGAAGGAATCTTCTGATGGAATACGGATATGGATTTCAGTATTTGCGAAATGTCCTACAACAAAACCGCGGTGTGAATTCAGATGGAAAACTGGAGTTTAGTGAAATTTCCAGATTAGCAGGTGTACATGCGACAGACTGGAGTTGGGGAGCACTATTTGCTGATTTTGACAATGATGGATGGAAGGACTTATACATAGCTAACGGCTATCTAAGAGATGTAACGGATCTGGATTACACCACCTATACAAGAGACAGTATTGAACGAACAGGAGGAGTCTACAGGGGAAGATTCCCTAATATCAATGAATTTCTCGATATGATACCTACTACACCACTCCCGAACTACATGTATTTAAACAATGGGGATTTAACTTTTTTCAATGCTACTTCACATTGGAATATTGATCAACCTTCTATTTCCAGTGGTTCAGTCTATGCTGATTTAAACGGTGATGGAAATCTCGATCTGGTAGTCAGCAATATTAACAGTCCAGCATTTATTAAAAGAAACCTCGGTTCGGATAACAACTACCTTCAGATCACATTGAAGGGTCCCGGAAACAATACAAGAGGTATTGGTGCCAAGGCTTGGGCTACTACCGGCGATTTGACCCAGTATCTCGAAATGAATGGAAACAGGGGTTTTCTTTCAACTAGTGAGCATATGTTTCATTTTGGCCTTGGACAAGCAGATGTGGTAGAGGAGTTGTTGATTGTCTGGCCGGACAATACCTATCAAAAACTGACCAATATAGATGCTAATCAAAGAATTCATGTAGAATATAGTCCAGAGGGTAGATTTAACTATCCTGATTTGAAAACTGAAGATCGTTATTTTTTAGATATAACAGGTGTTGCAGGTATTGATTTTGTGCACGAAGAAAACGACTTTGAAGACCTGAACAGAGAGCGACTATTACCTCATAGATTATCAAGATTGGGTCCTGCCGTTGCAGTAGCTGATGTTACAGGGAATGGCATGGATGATGTCTTTATTGGTGGAGCAGAGGGACAAGCTTCGGCTTTATATCTACAAGGAGCTGATGGAACATTCACCAGACAAGTAGTTCCTGCCTTTGAAACTGATTTTATGTACGAAGATGTGGATGCAAGCTTTCTTGATATCAATGGAAATGGATTACAGGATTTAATTGTACTAAGTGGTGGTTATGCATATGGTGTAAATAATCCACTGTATAACGACAGATTGTATTTGAATAAGGGTGACGGGAATTTTGAGAGAAGTACCAGCTTCCCCAATATTCCAAGTTGCTCAGGTCCTCTTTTAGTACATGACTTTGAAGGTGGTGGTGAACCATTTATTTTTTCAGGTGGGAGAGCTCTACCGCTAAATTACCCTTTGCCTCCGGTGAGTTATATTCTCCAGAACAGGAATGGAGATCTTACAAATGTAACCTCAAGAGTTTTGCCTGAATTTGACCGTCTGGGTATGATAACCACCATAAAAGCTGCAGATATTACAGGAAATGGAACAGATGAACTAATCGTAACCGGTGAATGGATGCCTATCCATGTCTTTAGTTGGACTGGTGATCAATTTGAAGAAATTACAGCTGATCTTGGATTAGACAAGACACATGGCTGGTGGAATACGTTGCTAATTGAAGACCTCACCGGTGACGGTAAAATGGAAATTGTAGGTGGTAATCTTGGATTAAATGCCCGATTTAAAGCCTCACATAGCAAACCCCTATTGATGTTTGCTGACGACTTTGATAACAATGGTATGATAGATCCCATTATGGCTTATGTCAAAGGAGGGAAAGTCTATCCATATCCGGGGAGGGATCTATTACTAACACAGCTCCCTTTATGGAGAAGACAATTTCCCAGATACCAACATTATTCCAATGCTACTATTGAAGAGGTGCTGTCTCCCGATCAAATAGAAAATGCGCTAAAAATGGAGGTGTATCATTTAGAAAGCAGTATATTTTTTCTCAAGGACGGAAAATATGTTCCCCAACCTCTACCCCTTGAAGCTCAGGTGTCTATTGTTTTTGACATTAAAAGTGGTGATTTCAATGGGGATGGAAATTTAGATTTATTACTCGTTGGAAATCACCTTTGGCCTGAACCTGAATCTGCAGCTTACGATGCCTCTAAGGGTGTTTTGTTGCTTGGAAATGGAGATGGATCATTTGATTTCATGGAAAATAGATATCATGGATTATGGGCCTCAGGTGAAGCCAGAAAACTTAAGAAAATTAACATCCAAAATCAGGGAGAAAGTTTTATTCTTATTAACAATAACGAGGGAATGAAAGTATTCAAAATCCAAAATCAAGGTCCTCCATTATAAAAGATAAAATGGTTATTGACAGTATTTTTCATACATTTCCATTGATCTGAAATACATAAGTTGGGATGCTTGGTTAAAGTGTTGGCAGGCAGATTCTAAATTTCCCATGAATAAATCTGTAAGACCAAGGTAATGATATATTTCACCATCTTCTTTATCAAACTCTAAGGCATCGGAAAAATCTCTTTTTGCAAGCTCATATCGTTCCATGTATAAAAAGAGTACACCACGACTAACTAATACCTCAGTATTCGATCTGAGATTTTCAATGACAAAAGTTAAATCTTCATATGATTTATCTCTTTTATCTATATTAAAATACGCAATACCCCTGTTAACAAGCGCACTTTGATGATAAGGATCTTCTTCTAAAATAAGATTAAAAAAATTAATAGCAGTAGGGTATTCTTCCTTCTCAAAAAATAGCATCCCAACATTGAAATCAATATCTAAATCCCGTGACTCCATTTCCATAAATTTTCCCGCAGACTTGGTCGCTTCATCAATTTGATCCGCCTCCAGTAGTATCTTGATTTTATAGGCAAATGCATTTTGCAGATTGTGACTTATCCTTATAGATCGGGTCAGTTGTTTTAGTGCTTCATCCTTGTCGTTCTTGTAGTAATTCTGAATGCCAAGATTCATGTGTCTTTCAGCTCTCGCCTCCCTTCTATCGCTGTCACATGCAGTTATTGAGAAACCAATAATTACTATTAGACCTAACTTTAAAGAAAAGGTGGCATTAAAAAAAAAATATGAACCCATTTTGGATTTTTTAACAGAAATTTAACCAAAGGTATATAGCCAAAAACAAATGCACAAATTTTTGTTAAAAAATATTAACTGCAATCTAGAAAAGATATGGAAAAATTTAAACCACCCTACGGAAACTTCCTGAAAACAACATCAGGAATCAGGTATAGCAGACAAAAGACCAATGCGAGACCGAGTGGGATTCGAAACCAGGATTGGAAGTGTCTTACAGACTCTACCGTGATTTCTGTGGCCTCAAGTTCATTGATCAGGTCATAAATTTCCTGAAGTGTTTCTTCGCGGTCTGCCCTGAAGTAGCGACCACCGGTTAAAGCCGACATTTCTCTGAGCAATGCTTCATCGATTTCTACCCGTACATTCCCAAAAACAAGTGAGCCGTCAATGTTTCTTCTGACAGGAGCGCGGGCAATACCTTCTGAACCAACTCCTATAGAATAAACAGTTATTCCCATTTGCTCGGCCATGCGCGCTGCAGTCATGGGGTCGATGGTTCCAGTATTGTTTACTCCGTCTGTAAGCAAAATAACCAGTCCGGATTCAGGAGGCGTCTCACGCATACGAGCAAGTGCTGTGGCCAAACCCATACCAATAGCCGTTCCATCTGCAATCATCCCGCAATGAAGATCGGGTATCAGCTCCTTTAACATATTGTGGTCGGTGGTTAAAGGACTGAGGGTAAAACTTTCACCGGCAAAGGCAACTATACCAATTCTGTCCACAGGCCTACTGTCGATAAAATCAGCCATCAATTCTTTGGCTACCTCGAGACGGTCAGGATAAAAGTCTGTAGCAAGCATGGAACTTGAAAGGTCGATGGCTATCATGATATCAACACTCTCCCCTTCAATTATCATTTCTTCACTGAAATTACCCGGACGCGCAAAGACAAAAATCAACATTAAAATAGCAAGGTCCAAAAACCATTTTTTGAAATTAAAAACCCTGGCCCATACCGTATCTGATGTATTTTTGTCTGAATTACTTATCGGAAAAAGAAATCCGGTCTGTCCCTTAGCCTTACGGTGCCCACCACCTTTTTTCCAGAGCAGCATCAACAACCATGGAATGAGTAATAGCAAAAACAACGGTTGCTCAAAGCCCCAATTAAAGAGATTTTCAATCATCGCCAACCTCCTTTTGATTTTCTAACTCCTGTTTCTGCCTTTGTATCAGGCTCTCAATATAGTTGGTTGACAATTCTCTGAATCCCTCATCCGGCATTCCTTTGGCATATTTTATCTGCTCAATTTTGCCAATCATTGATTTGATTTCCTGAAGGTCGGTGGAATCATAAATTTCTCTATCCTCCAACTCCTCCGTCAATTCACTTCCGGTCATCTCAATGGCTTTAAATCCAAAGCGATTTTTCATCCAATTTCTAAAGATATAACTGAGTCGCGTAAAATAAGCCTCCTCAGCTTCAGGGTCATCGACTGTATTTTTTCTGAGCTCGTGAATTTGCCTGATCGCCCATTCTTCGGGATTGATAGCAGAAAAATCAGGTTTGGGTTCAGGTGGTAATTGAGATTTTTTTTGCCTCCTTACCATCAACCATATGAGCAATACTAATAAAAGCACCAACAAAGCAATGGCAAAATACAGCCATAAAAAGGAGGGAGCGGGGTCTTCTATAATATCCTTAATGGGCTGTAATTCCCCTTTGAGATCTTCCGGCAGTACAATCCTTAGCTGTAGCTCATCAGAAACCTGTATATCGATCTGACCATCTGCCAAAACCGTTTCAGCAGCTAATATCGGCAAAATCACCAGTCCCGTATCAAATACAGCAAGTCTTAGTGTTTTCGTGAATTTAAAATCCTCCTCGCTTGCTGTACTTTCGATCAATACCAGATCATCATTTTCTCCAAAAAAGTCTGTATTCCAGCTAACACT
>SLKL01000143.1 GCA_007134625.1 Saprospiraceae bacterium | reverse complement strand
TAAAGCGAGTTTAAGTGGGTCCGGCTACAGCTTTGCTAAATGGATCAAAAAAAGCGAGTAGTCCTAGACCTTTTTTGTTTCTTTTTTGGGGCGATGCCAAAAAAGAAAGTAACTCATGCTACGCGGGCAGAGTCTCATTCAAAATACAAGATAGGATTTCCAAAACTCCTAAAGGTTATCTAACCAGTCTAAATAAGGTTTGCAGCATGAGCAGAATTTGAATCCCCAATAGTTTATATCACAGCCAAAAAAAAAACTGCAAGTCCCCTTTTTCTACGTACTTTTACAGTACATAAATAATTTTACATATGATGCAATTCCTAACCTTACTGATCCTTGGTGTCATTGTTTTTTTGATAATGAGGAGAATTTTAAAAAATCAGGCAGAGAAAAAAATACGGGAACAAATTGACAGCTAT
The DNA here is from genome assembly GCA_007134625.1 of Saprospiraceae bacterium. Lineage (GTDB taxonomy): Bacteria > Bacteroidota > Bacteroidia > Chitinophagales > Saprospiraceae > PWJY01. The sequence continues at coordinate 5,499 of SLKL01000143.1, read as the reverse complement.
TACGAACCACAGGGTGAATTTAAGGAATCTGAAACTATGGATGAGCCGCTTAATTTTGGCTATAAAAACATGTGGTTTGCCGTAAAAGCTGATAGCAATGAAGAAATAGCCGACTTACTGGATTTGAATATCCTGGGTAAAGCGAATTGGGTAAATGGCATGGAAGAGTCTTACAACAAAAGAGTTTTTATTACTCCACAGGTGAAGGGATGGAAGTTGATTTGTGGTTGGGGACTCAGCAAGTTAGTCGAGGGTGAGTCAGCTGACGTTAAAATCTTGAATAAACTAAGTGCTAAATACGGTGAAGCGCATTACTTTTTTAATCATAGGGTGAATGAATGTCACATATGGGCCAAATCTGAAAACGGGGAATTGAAACGGTATTACGGATGGGTTGGGGATATAGGTAAAAACATCAAAATCGAAGGCGAACCCACCGAAATTGAAAAAGACTTAAATCTGGTGAATACCTTTTTACCGGAAGCTGAAAATGAGGAAGCATACTTTAATGACGAAAGTTTAGTTATTCCCCACGAGGATATGGTTTTGGAAATTGCAGCCAATTGGAGTGTCAGCCCGATGGACCTATACAAAACTGAGGATGCGGATAATGATTTTGGGGTAGTGGCTGTGATGAGGTAGTAATTTGGTCCTTTGCAACACTCTTCTGATCTGATTCTATTTTACTATCAGTTCAAATTCCCTTTAAAAAACTCAATCACTTCAAGTTCTACTTCCGGGGCTATTTCTAATAAATTCTCGGTAGTGCCACCTAAGAAGTCAAACATTTGTTGGTTTTGCAGTTGAGGGTGATTAGCATCGCCCTGTATGTGGGGAGCAAGTACCCAATGTCCGGCTTCAGGATAATTGAGATGGGTCACTTCATGAGTAAAGTCTTTTGCTTCCAGTCTTTCTACTACCATGTTTGCCATCCGTTCTGATGGCCATAGTTTATCGTCTCCTCCTGATAGCAATAAGATGGGAGCATTAATGTTTTCTGCTTTTATGAATGACTCCTTACTTTCAGGATCGTCAAGTGCGCAATCATATAGGTTGAAAACATTTACAAAACCCTTATCGTAACAATAGGGCATAAAGGGCAATGCTTCACCGCCCAGCGTCCAGGATGACTTTACACTGGTGAAATCTCGCTGATTGATGGATTGCCAAATTACCGAAGACGGAGAGACGACTGCTACTGCACCAAATCTGTCTATTCGGGAAGCCAGCAATAGCGCTTTTTCAGCCCCTTTAGATACACCCAGAAGTCCCATTCTATCAGTCTGCTTGTCCTCTTTTTTGTCCAGCCACGAAATAGCTTTGTCCAGATATTCCAAGGGCACCTCTTCAAGCTGATCGGGGAGCCCTTCTCCTCTGAAATACATGAGTGTGAGTACGTGAAAGCCGGCTGAATTAAGCCACGGAGATATGTCCCTTCCAAATCCGACACCCCCTTCAGAACCTCCCAGAACAATGAGAACAGGAGCGTCTGCTTTTTCCACAGGAGACCATAAGCCACTGAATCCGTGTTCTTCAATCGATAGTGTAACGGGTTCATTTGAGAACAATATAAGCGGTATTAAAAAGAGGAGTAAAGTATTTAAAATTTTCATGATTTTTGAATTTTTAGATATTGAGATAGTCTTTTAGTGCTTTTGTATAATTGTCCATTGCATCCAATCCATCTGAAGTGATGGTCATAGTGGTCAATGGCTTTTTGTTGACAAAACTTTTCTTTACTTTCAGGTAGCCTGCTTTTTCCAGTTTGCTGATTTGAACACTTACATTGCCCCTGCTTGCCTCTGTTTTTTCCAGTATAAAGTTGAAAGAAATCTGTTCATTGGCAACCAATAGCGACATAATGGCCAATCTCAGTTGATTGTGCAGTAAAGGGTCGAGATCCTTCATTTGTCTGAGTTTTTTAGCATATAACCTGGAATGAGATACGAACAACTAAGTGCAGCTATTAGAAGCAATAGTATCGCTTCGGAAGTAACAAATACCGCTACACCTGCAATGAAAAAATTAGAAATTCCACCCCATACTAAAGGTCTGAATCTGATCAATGCACCGCTGACTAATGCACCCCAGCCATAAATTGCAATGAGGAGTGGGTAAATTAAAATCCAATTGTAATTTAAACCAATCAACATAATGATTGTAAAAAGCCCGGCTGAACCTCCCCAAAGTGCCGTCATATAGGTTTCAATAGGCGATTTTGCTCCTTGCTCGGACTCCCTCCTTTCCGTAATTCCTTTGTAAGCGGTCCAGACTCCGGGGATTACTATCGCGGCTACCCATATATAAAATAGGTTAAATGTCCACTGCATTGTAATATGAAAATAAGTAATAGCAGCAGCTGTAATGATAGCCCACCCCCAAATCAGAAAAGTACCTGCATGGTGACTGTACTTTTTCTTTGAACGATGAATCATCTCCCGCATAATCTCCAGACTCTCCTGATGTGTAAATTTCATTTCATCCATGACGGTTATAGTTTTTGTAAATTTATCTGAGGACAAAGATATTATAAACCTGTTTATAAAATAAACCAGGATCAACATTTTTTTAAAATTCTTTTTTACTGCGGCAATTGGTCGGTTATCTCTCATTGATTAGATTTTTACTAATTTAGCAGAGATTTTAATGGATAGTCTTTAGGCTCAGATAAGGAGGAAGTGCCGGAGTATCATAAACAACTATAAGCTCAACACATGAATTTTAAGCATATCTTTTTGGCAGGCTTAGTTTTATTTAGCCCTTTATTTTTTTCAAACTCAATTGCACAGGGTAGCTTACTCGATCTATTGGATGAAGAGGAAGATGACATGCCCTTGTACACCACAGCATCATTTAAGACCAATAGGGTGATCAATCTGCACTCTCTGGAGAATACCCACTATGGGGTTTTGGATGCAAAGATTAGTCACCGCTTTGGAAGTATAAAAGGGGGTGGGAACACTTTTTTTGGTCTGGATAATGCGACCGTCCGATTAGGTCTGGATTATGGACTATTGGAAAACCTGCAGATTGGTATAGGTAGAAGTAGTCTTTTGAGAGAGGTGGATGCATATGCCAAATACCGATTACTCCGACAACGTGAAGAACAGGGTGAAATGCCAATTACCTTGACATTGTTTGCCGCTGCAGCCATTAGAACAGGTACCTGGGAATTGGATGGCGAGTCTTATCCATGGCAATCCCGCTTGAATTACACCTATCAGTTAATAGTGGGCAGAAAATTCTCGGATTTCTTTACCCTTCAATTGAGTCCTACTTTAGTACATCGCAATTTAGTGCCCAATGAGGATATCGCCCACGATGTATTGGCGGTTGGTGCCGGTGCGCGATTTCGATTGAGCAGAAGAGTAACCCTGAATCTGGAATATATCTACGTTTTCCCCGACCAATTGGAGAGTCATTTCAAAAATTCTGCTTCGATTGGTCTGGATATTGAAACAGGAGGTCATGTTTTTCAGTTACATTTTACCAATTCAGCTCCTATAGCTGATCATGCGTACATTACCAGGACAAGGGGAGACTGGAGTAGAGGAGATATTCACTTCGGTTTCAATATTGCGAGGGTGTTTACTATCGTTAAACCTGATATGAGCGGATTTTAAACTATTTAACAATTACACAGATGATGAAATTGACTTTTATTGTTTTGATGTTTTTTGGCTTTTTTGCTGAAGGCATTGCACAAAATGAAATCTGCAATGAATGGACACTTCAGGAGAGAAGAGAAATGGCAGAGGATTGGATAGATGCTATTGCTACATCTGGCTTAGTGGTCGTAATGGAAAGTAAATCAAGGCAAATCACTTACTTAGAATCCCAATTAAAGGCTACAAAAAACGATAAATCTGAAAAAAGAAAAAAACGAATTCAAAAGGAACTTGAGGAATTGAAAAAAACCGCCCTTGAAAAAGCTGAGGAAACCATTGAGGCTTTTAATGAGTACTATGAATTTAGTGATGTTTATTTCGTTTGGGACCACGATATGCGGTATGTCCTGAATCAATCTGATACTGCATTGTTTTTAGCGGATGATTTAACTTATCTGGATAGTAGCCCTTTTGAAGCAAATGATGAGGTGTATTTTCTGATCCGTGGAAGAGCAGACAGAAGCAGCGGCAGGAGTGGTATGGAGGGATTTATGATTCGAAATAAGGAATTAAATCCGCTGTGTACACCATTTCCATTTTTCCTCGCCCGAAATCAAAATAACTTCTTTAATGTTATCTTCAGTATTTTTCAGCCAGACCTGTATAGTGAAAGACCCATGAGCCAGGTAGCAGAAAGATTTAATTCCCGTTTGAAGGATTATTGATCCTAATTTTTCAATAAAAAACAGATGACGACGAAAAAAAACCTATATAAATGAATAGCTGAATGAATTCAAAATCACTTACTTCTACTACCCTAATCGCCCTGTTTCCTATTGGATGATGATTTGAGCGTAAAAGCCAAATCAGGAAAAAGTAAGGAGGAACAAAGTCCCATTACCCAAAAATCTCTCACCAATAAAATTTCCTAATCAAGCTCAAAACTCATAGTCCTCCATAGGCGGACATGTGCATACCAGATTTCTGTCTCCAAAAGCATTATCTACTCTGCCGACTTCAACCCAGAATTTATGACCTGACTTGAGGTAATCCAAAGGATAAGCAGCTTTTTCCCTGCTGTAGGGATAATGCCAATCGTCCGCAGTTAATTCCCTCAAAGTATGGGGTGCATTTCGGAGTACATTGTTATCTTGTTCAAATTGCCCCTGCGCTATTTCATCTATCTCCACCTTAATTTGCAGCATAGCGTCAATGAAGCGATCTAATTCCTCGAGGCTTTCGCTTTCAGTTGGTTCTATCATGATGGTTCCGGCTACAGGGAAAGATAGGGTTGGAGCATGAAAGCCGTAATCTATTAAACGTTTAGCAACATCTTCTGCTGACACGCCCACAGCTTTATAATCCCTGAGATCGACTATTACCTCATGGGCACAGTGACCTGACTTACCTACATAAAGAATTTTGTAGTTTTCCTGCAAGCGTGCACGGATGTAATTAGCATTCAGAATAGCATATCTAGTTGAATCTTTTATCCCTTGTTGACCAAGCATTCTGATATATGCATGAGAAATAAGTAAAATTGATGCACTGCCATATGGGGCTGCCGATACTGCCGGAATACCTTTTGGACCTCCTGTTTCTACCAACGGATGATTAGGAAGATAATCAATCAGCTTGTCATTTACACAAATAGGACCCATTCCCGGGCCTCCTCCACCGTGAGGAATCGCAAAGGTCTTATGCAGATTCAAATGGCAAACATCTGCTTTGATTCTTCCCGGACTTGTATATCCAACCTGAGCATTCATATTGGCGCCGTCCATATAAACAAGACCTCCATTATCATGAATAATCTCGCATATTTCTATAATCTCCTCCTCAAAAACCCCGTGAGTGGATGGATATGTTACCATTAATGCCGAGAGATCAT
>SLKL01000245.1 GCA_007134625.1 Saprospiraceae bacterium | reverse complement strand
TGTCTCATATTTGCATTGTCAATAATGATTGACGTTTACAGAATCTGATTTTTTAATTTAAAACTTTAACGCTATGACAAATTTGAGTAATTCTGTTCAATTAATTGGGAACCTTGGTGCTGATCCCGAAGTAAAAGTATTTGACAATGGAAGCACCCTTTGTAAACTCTCTCTTGCTGTGAATGAGTACTTTAAAGACTCCAATGGCATCAGTCAAAAGAGAACCAACTGGATGAGAGTAGCTGCCTGGGGCAAAACTGCCGAGCATATGGTAAGCATCCTCAACAAGGGAAACCGCGTTGCCATCAACGGCAAACTGGTCAACCGCAGCTACGAAGACAAAGAAGGCCGCAAACGCTATGCGACCGAGGTTTATGCAAATCAATTCATCAACCTCACACCCGCTACTCAGAAAGACAATTTGCCCTTCTGACAATTTTTTTGATACTGATTAATCAGTTAAAGTCCGGCTCTTGATTGTGGTCGGGCTTTTTTTGATTATTATGATCTAAGGAATTGAATATCTAAAATATCACTTATACCTAAGTAGAAATTCTCAGCGTTCTAGGATATGCGGTAAGGTGAAATTTTGAAAAATCAACATTCTTTTGTAAATTTGAGAAAAAGATATTGATATGAAAACACTGAACATTTCTATCTCGGATTCAGAGTTTAATAAATTGGGTATCAGAAAAGAAAACCTAACTTATTCTGAGTTTGTGGAGCTCATAAACAGAGAACTTATGAGACAGAACCTTAATAAATGTATAGAGTTAGCTGAAAAATATGGACTTTCCTCGATGACTATGGACGAAATCAACGAAGAAGTAAAAGCGGTAAGAAATGCAAAAAATAGTCATTGATACCAATGTAATTGTCTCTTCTATTATCCAAAAAAATTACCCATACAGAATTGTCTATGAGCTTTTTGTTAATGATAAGTTCTTGGTTTGCGTCTCTAAAGAATTAATGGCTGAGTACTATCAAGTGTTATCAAGACCGAAATTTTCCAGATTTCCTGACTTTTTCAAAAGGGCAGAAAGCTTACTGGCTGACATTGAAACAAAGGGAAAGATATTTACCCCAAATACAAAAATCGACCTAATTTCAGACAAAGATGATAATATGATTCTTGAACTTGCTGACAAGTGTTTAGCAGATTTCATCATTACCGGAAATAAGAATGACTTTACCTTTCCGACTTTTAAAAAGACAAAAATTGTCAGTCCTAAAGAGTATTGGGAGAACTACGCGCCTAAATAAAAATACCGAAACCTACAGTCTGACTCCACTTGCCTTAAATGAGTATTTAAAAGACTCCAACGGTATTAGTCAAAAGAGTACTAACTGGATGGGAGTAGCTGCCTGAGGCAAAACTGCCGAGCATATGGTAAGCATCCTCAACAAGGGAAACCGTGTTGCCATCAACGGCAAACTGGTAAACCGCAGCTACGAAGACAAAGCAGGCCGCAAACGCTATGCGACCGAGGTTTATGCAAATCAATTCATTAACCTCACACCCGCTACTCAGAAAGACAATTTGCCCTTCTGACAATTTTTTTGGCACTGATTAATCAGTTAAAGTCCGGCTCTTGATTGGGGTCGGGCTTTTTTTTACCCTATGATAAAATTTCTCATACTCTTGGAAAAAGTACCAAAAATTAATATTTTTACTGAAAATACTATCATGGCAATAAATACATCCGTAAATCTTGGTAAGCATTTTGAAGAAATGATTCAAAAAATTATCCAATCGGGAAGATACACTTCAGTAAGTGAGGTCATAAGAGAAGGATTAAGGTTAGTAGAGGAAAAGGAGCATAAAATCAATTTATTGCGAAATGCAATTGAAGCAGGAGAACAGAGTGGTTATGTAGAAAATTTTGATCCTGAAGAGCATTTGGAAAAGCTAAATCGAACTCAATTTTAATGAAATTAAATTACCTTCTCAGTAATTTAGCGATCAGCGATCTGGATAGAATATGGATTTACACAGCGGAAAAGTAGTCTAAAAATCAAGCAAATAAATGAGTTCACTCCGAAAACCCTTTTCGTCATGAAAATGAGCGAAAAATTCATCCCCAACGAGTTGGGGATTACAGCAATTTGTAATAGAAAGGGGTTTCCGGAGCGGACTCATAAATATTATCGGGATATTTTTAGTGCAATTAATCAAATCTGCACAACTCCAGAAATAGGAAAATCAATACAAGAAGTTAAGCCAAACCACAGGCTCTTTTCAGTTAAATCACATGTCATTATTTATAAAATTATGAGTGATCAGATTTTTATAGATAGGATTTTACATCAGAAGATGAAGCTCGAAAATTTTATCTAAGGAGAGGATTTAAGCATTTATACATTTTAATAACCCCTGATTTGTACCCTGATCAACTTCAATTAACCCTGTATTTGTGTTACAATTTGCCTAAATTAACCCTGTATTAGTGTTTAAATATTTGAAAAATAACCCTGTATTTGTGAAATCCAACGATATTATCGGAGCTTATCACCTAATAAAAGGGCTATTCAAATTTGCTACTTCCTGATTTCCGAGTGAGCTCATTTCACATAAAAAACCATATCCTTATACCCGGTCTCCTCATCGTCCCAATACGCATCTAATTGAATATTCCTGAAAACATACCAATCGCCGGATTGCGCTTTTTGAATTAATTGAAAAGCCTCATCCATAAATACTGCTCCATCATTGATGATGCGTTCTTCCATTTCCCTTTTGCTAATTCTTACCAATTCAAACTCCTTTATTTCCATATCTATGTCTAAAGGAAAGTCAATAGCTTCAATCAAAATGCCTTCCACAGCTTTAAAATCCTCAATTGCGATCTCTCCACCGGTTTTGCCCGCTAATGAAATTTGAGGCATGGGAACTTGCTTTGCAAAAAAGTCAAAAGTGGTGGTTTTGAGATATTTACCGGATACGGTAATGCTGGCGGGCCCTGACTCTGATACGCTTACAACATATTGGGTAGGATGCTCTTCACCGGCTGGGGCGATATCTATTCCGGCACCATGACCCTTAAGCTGAAATTCAAAATCCAGAGCGTCCGGTACTTCTATAGAAATCAGGTTGTCAACACCTGTGTACAGCACCTCAGGTCTTTGCATTTGTAGTGTGGGTTCTCTTTGAATTACAGTGTACTCGAAGATGTCGGAGTAGGTAAACTTTTCTAATGTTCTTGGGCTTTGAAGGACAATTTCTACTTTATAAGAATATGTCCCAGCGTTAGATGCTTTTTTGCTAAATTTACCAGGACCATTTTTAAATGGAATCTCGTTGCCATCAACCAAAATGGTCATGTTTTCATAAAGGGGGCGATTGGGTAATAAATAGATATCTGTTATGTATGTCTCTCCTTTATAAATTTGTTGATTTTTGGGATAGGAAGTAACCTTATGGATTTCAAAAGGAGTACTAGAACTACCTGTTCTAACTAAAAAATAATATAAAATGTTATTCTGAGTCAACCTAATTTCATTCTCCCAAAGTGCAATAATAGTAGAAATACTTTGTAGAGGGAGGTTATTTAAATTAAACTCCAAATTTGTTTTCCCTTCTATAAGCTGATACCCATTTCTGAGATTATAGCCAACATCTATAAAACTAAAGGGATGCCTTATTTGATCATCTGGGGGTAAGAAATTAAAAAAATCCTCATTCCAGATATCAATTAATTCCTGCATTGAATTCCCAGTAATTTCAACAAAATAATCTTGTAAATTTGAGACATTTAAAAATGGATCCTTAAATGAAACTAATCCATCCTTATTTGCTTCTCTACTATACCTCTGTCGTAGAATCTTGAGTACATTTTTTAATTCTAAAATTATAGAATCACCATATGTTTTAACTCGTAATGAGGAATCTACATACTTTTGAAATTTAATTGGATCATACTCTCCATTATTGGCAATTATATTAGTTATTCTCTCATTATCTATTTTCAACCTCTCATTCGAAGTATCCAAATTCCTTTCCATCCAATAAAAAGTATTCATCAGCGACACTGCTCCGGGATGATTTTTATTTAACACCACGTATTTGCTCTGACTCATATGGTAAAATCCATACCCGATAACAAAGCCTATCGCGCAAAAAAGCAGGGCAAGGATGGGGATACGAAGCCGATTTTTTTGAGAATTTGTTGTTTTCATGTTTCTGATTTTTGGTATTGAAAAAAGAAGAGCACCTTTTTGTAAATTTCTTGGAAATTATCACTGACTTTTGGCAGTTTCTTAGATCTCTCTCTAAAACGTCAGAAAGCATTGGTTTTTTATTGGCAAGACTAATTTCTTGTAAAACACTATACCCTTTTAGCAGCGATTATCACTCATCTCAAAAATCCAAAATAACGGTTTTGTCTCCTACAAAAGATAAATTCCATTGTTTTTATCTCTTACATAAGACAAAAACCTCAATCAGGCATGATAATCCTAAATTATCGAGCTATGAAATTTGTTAATTCCGTCATCTTATTGACGGAATTAATGTAAATTGCGTCAGTTTATTGACGGAATTAATGTTTTTTTGCTATTTTTGTGAAACTCAAAAGGTGTCGTAATGAAAGATGGATTTATATCAAGAGCGATAAAAGCTGAATTTGAGCGGAAATTAGTTTCCGGAAAAGTACTTATTCTATTGGGTGCCAGAAGGGTAGGAAAAACAGAATTTGTAAAAAATCTCATTAGTACCCATCCTGAATTAAGTGTTCTGTCTATGAATAGAGACGACTTAGGGGATTTAGAATTGTTGTCAGAAAGGAGAACGGTTCACTATAAGCGGTTATTAGAAGGGATAGACCTGCTTTTTATTGATGAAGCACAAAATATTCCTGAAGCCGGAAAGGTGTTAAAACTTATGGTAGATACTATGCCGAATTTAAAGGTAATTGCAACAGGTTCTTCTACTTTTGATCTTTCCAATAAAATCGGAGAACCGCTAGTTGGACGGAAGAATACCATTTATCTATTTCCTCTTTCACAGATGGAATTCAATAAACTTGAAACTTATAAGAAAACCTCTGAGAAACTCGAGAGCAGATTGATTTTTGGATCTTATCCTGAATTAGAGAAGTATGTAAATTGGGAAGAAAAAAGGGAGTATCTTGAGGAAATCGTCAATGCATATTTATTAAAAGACATCCTTGTTTATCAAGGCATTAGAAATTCACAGAAAATTTTTGACTTGTTAAAACTAATTGCCCATCAAATCGGTAGTGAAGTTTCAATTGAAGAACTTGGGAAAAAATTATCCATCTCAAAAAACACAGTAGCCAACTATCTAGATCTGCTAACAAAAGTATTTATCATTTATCGCCTTGATGGATTCAGTAGAAATCTAAGAAAAGAGGTTACCAAGTCTAAAAAGTGGTATTTTTATGACAATGGCATTCGAAATGCCATTGTACAAAACTTTAACCGTTTAAAGGACAGATCAGACATTGGGCAGCTATGGAAGAATTACCTCATATCAGAGCGTTTGAAAAAGCAACACTATACCCGCATGAGAACCAATAATTTTTTTTGGCGAACTTACGACCAACAAGAGTTGGATTGGTTGGAAGAAAGTGATCAGCATTTAAGTGCATTTGAATTTAAATGGAGTGATAGAAAAAAGGCAAAAGCACCTGCCGCATTCCAAAAAGCTTATCCGGATGCCAATTTTCAGTTAGTTAATCGAGACAACTATCTTGATTTCATAATGTAGGTAGCTTCATATCCTCACAACAAACGTTTACAAACGAATACAAGCGTTTATTCTACGGCTACACCGGCAGGCTTGTCTCATATTTGCATTGTCAATAATGATTGACGTTTACAGAATCTGATTTTTTAATTTAAAACTTTAACGCTATGACAAATTTGAGTAATTCTGTTCAATTAATTGGGAACCTTGGTGCT
>SLKL01000094.1 GCA_007134625.1 Saprospiraceae bacterium | reverse complement strand
TCGGTTCGAAATGCTCAGATTGTAAAGATGGGTGGGGATATAGGTTTTGATGAGTGATTGATTAATTTGATTTTTTTAGACTCATAAGGACACCATAGCAAGATTTAAAAGATGGACCAACTGGATTTCTTTAAACTTTTTCATCATATTGACCAGGCTGACTATGATTTATTGACTAAAAATCTCAAGCGCAAAAGCTATAAGAGGGGTGATTTTTTAATTGTAGAGGGTCAGGTGCAACGAGATTTGTATTTTGTAAAAAGTGGCATTCAAATGTCTTATTTTAGTACAGCTGACAAATCCCATGTGATGGCTTTTACTTATCCGCCCAACCTGTGTGCTGTACCCGATTCCTTTTCATTTCAAAGGCCATCAAATTTCTTTTTGGAATGTCTTACCGATAGTGAGTTGGATTGTTTGTCATATCAGCAACTTCAGAAACTTTTTGATCAATCACAGCAAATAGAGCGACTTTTCAGGAAAATGACTGAGGCACTTTTGGCGGGAATCATTAATAGACATATCGAGCTTCATAGCATGAAAATAGAGGATCGATTCAAAGTGTTTTGTCAAAGGAGTCCTCATCTCCTGCAGCTTGTGCCCCATAAGTATATTGCATCCTATTTGGGTATAGACCCGACTAATTTTAGTAAACTTTTTAACAGTGTAAAAATCTGATGTTGGTTTAGACCAATTTTCGTTTGCCTGAGTATTTCGAATTTTGTGAAAATTTTTCATTTAAAATTCAATGACCTATGAAGTACGATTGGCTCGATAAATCTGAGTATCCGTTTGAATCAAATTATTTTAACGTAAATGGACAAAATCTTCATTACATAGATGAAGGAGAGGGAGAAATATTTTTATTTGTCCACGGTACACCCTCATGGAGTTTTGATTTTCGGAAGGTAATAAAAATCCTGAGGACGAAATACAGGTGCATTGCGCTTGATCATATTGGTTTTGGGCTTTCAGATAAACCGGCAAAGTATGACTATTCAACGCAGAATCACAGCAAAACATTAGAGAAATTTGTATTGGAAAAAAAGCTGGAGAAGTTCACCCTGATTGTTCATGACTTTGGTGGACCCATCGGACTGAATTTTGCAATTCATTATCCGGAAAGAATCCAGAAACTAGTTATAGTAAATTCATGGTTGTGGAGTAGTGAGGATGACCCTGACTATAAAAAATTAAGAAGGGTTCTAAAGAGTCCATTAATTCCGTTTCTCTATCGCTATTTAAACTTTTCACCCAGATTTATTCTGCCCCAGTCCTTTGGTGAGCAGAAGCTTCCAAAGTCTGTTTTAAAGCAGTACACAAAACCTTTCGCTGACAGAACCCAAAGGTATGGGGCGCTGGGATTTGCTATGTCATTACTAAATGATCAGGATTGGTTCGAAGAAATTTGGAGTAAACGAAACAGTATCTCTGGCAAGCCAACTTTGTTAATATGGGGAATGAAGGATTCAATTGTTAAACCGTATCACCTTGAAAAGTTTAGGGAGGGATTTAATGACACCCATAGTTTAGAATTAGCGACTAGTGGTCATTTTCCGCAGGAAGAGCAACCGGCTGAGGTGTCAAAAGCCATTGAGGAGTTTATGGTCGGTAATATGGAGAGAATCAGATAAGACCACTTCTTGATTACTTTAATTTCTGTCCTCGTGGAAAGCACAATATCCTGGAATTTTACCACATTCATCTAATCCCTTTTTACTCTTAAGTTCTACACCTCTAGATGCATAAAATAAAGTTGTTCAATAAGACTACTTTGAAGTTGGAAAAAATTAATATTGTTTTAATCTTTTAAAATGTTGTTTTTCAGAGCTAAAAAAATAAATAAATTTTAAATATAAAATTTACCTCCAAAAAACAATATGAAATACGTTTAAAATTTCGTATTTTGCAGCTATGGCCACCCAACCCTTTAATATAGCCCGTTGTATTCCCGCCCGGGAAGTATTTGTAACCGACCCCTGTTGCAATTGGATATATTGGTCCGGTGGTCGTTTAAGGCGATAGTTTTCAAGAGTTATAGTATAATTTAATTTACCGTTTTTTTAAAAAATGGGTAGAGTCCCCTTGATGACAACTAGTTTCTACTTGTTTCATAAGATAAGTGTCCAAATATTATTTTAAAACCTATTAAAATTTATAAAAATCATGAAAAAAATTCTAAGTCTTGACGGTGGTGGAATACGTGGCATAATAGCCGGTACATTCCTCACTTATATTGAGAAAAAATTGCAAGAGCTAAGCGGTGATGAAAATACACGCATAGCCGACTATTTTGATTTTGTGGCAGGGACAAGCACCGGTGGTATACTGGCAGCAATGTTACTGGCGCCCGATGAAAACGGGAGACCTAAATTTACAGCAGAGGAAACTCTGAATCTTTATCTTCAAAAGGGATATAACATTTTTAATGGCAGCCGGCGAAGTGTAATTGCCCGCCTTGGGGTAGTTGCTCAAATTCGCAATGCCACGCAATACAGGCCCGACTACCTCGAGGATTTACTAAAGAAGTATTTTGGTGACATGAAGGTTGAGGAGTTAATAAAGCCATGTATCATTCCAGCCTATGACATCAGACATCAAAGAGCTGTCTTTTTTAGAAGTAGAGAAAAAAAGCAGAGGCAGTATTATCTCCGTGATGCAGTTCGCTCCACTTCGGCCGGACCTACTTACTTTCCTCCTAAAGCCATGAAGAACCTCAATCCTTTAGAAGATGAAAAAGAAAATGGATTGCATGAATACATTAATGTTGACGGTGGTGTTTTTGCCAATAATCCACTCATGTGCGCCTATGCTGAGTGTCGCAAACCGGAAACTTTTCCCGATAGGGGAGGGCAACCACTGTCAGTGAGCGAAATGATTGTCTTGTCTATCGGTACCGGTTCTCAGCGATTGCCTTTTTCCAATGTACAAAGGTCAAGCAGATGGGGATTGGTCAACTGGGCGCGCAATGTTCCTACCTTGATGATGAATGGTGCATTAGATACAACTACCTATCAGTTTACCTCTGTATTCAAGGCAGGAGGCGAAGAAAATATGGAGAATTTCATCCGTCTTGATGTGCCTGAGGAGATACAAAAGGCCCAAAGATACAGCAGCGATATGGACGATGCTTCCAGCCGCAATGTCCAAAGGCTCAGAGATGCCGGAGAGTTGGCATTAGAAAGAGCGATAGAGGAACAGGATTTAGATGGATTCATTGAAAAAGTTTTTAACAATTAAAAAAGCAGATATGAGTACAAGAATTAATACCAATGGCTTCCGATTTTCCGGGAGAACTTATCACCGGAAAGGCGCGCATGGTGTGCAGATGGGCAGCTATGGGATAAAGCATTTACTCAGGGGGTTTAGTCATTTTAGTTATGTAAAAGATGTAGAAGAACTTGAGTTGGATTCCCTTGAAGCAATTCGGCTTTCTCAAATGAGCAATTCAGAAATAAATATCCTTCTTGAAGGGAAACCAAAGTGGATTCCCTCTAAAGGGGATGCTTCAATTGAACTTAGCAGGCAGAGAATCAGGGATTATGACCTTGAGTTAAAACGTTTTTCCATCAAAAGTCGCAATCGGCTTATGGAAATCATTAATGCTGATGAAGAGTGTCTTGAGGTACTGAGAAGACGTAGGTCGAGGATAGTGGATACTATATGGGTGATTTTGGATGCCAAAATTGAAAGTTCTGTAACTACCGGAGGAGAAATGAAAATGCAGATGGACGCGGCTAAGGGGTTGGTAAAATTAAAAGGTCACACCGGAGGCGAATTCTCCAGAGAGATTGATTTGGAGATAGGAGCAGATACCGTATTTGCATATCGAATGCTCAGACCCCAATTTAGCGGAAGAAAAAGGGAAGGTAAAGTGAATTTCCTTAGAGCGGATTACCGGGGATTGTTCTAGAGTACTGCATTGCTGATATGATCCGTACTTTTGGTTTATAGAGATAGTTCAATTTTTAAATTAATAGGACTTTTTAAGGTTTTTTACTGAAAATTCTTCAAGACTCAAGCTGTAAATGTTGTCATTTCTAAAATAAATCCCTAAATTTACATCTGTAATGCAGGATGAGTTGTAAGGCTGATGTGAATTTTATAATTAAGGATTAGTCTTAAGGCCTGCACAACATAAACAGATAAAATCATGCAAAGGAAAAGTCTTGGATTGGCAGTCGTCTTAACGCTGTTTTTTGGACCGCTTGGTCTGTTTTACGCTTCAGTAAGCGGTGGACTTATCATGTGTTTATCTCCTTTTATTTTAGGTGGAATATTGATTTTTGGTGCATTAGCAGAAAGTGATTTTTTAGTATTTAGTTCATTTTTGCTGATGATGATTTTTGCAATAAGCTATTGGGTGATTTGCATAATTTGGTCAGTAACAGCAGTAAATGAACACAACAGGGAGGTTGATGAACGGGAAAGAGAAGCTGAGCTTATCAGGTATATGACCTACACCAAAACAAGTGATTCGACACCCCATTTTTCTAACAATACTATACACATTCACACTCAGGAATCACCCAAGATTCCCGACAAACCCACACTTCAGGAGTGGAAGAGAAATAACCCCAACGGATCTATTAATGACTACTACAGAATTCATGGAGGTGGATGACGGTTGGTAAAAGGAGGTTTTCTTATTTTCTAATAAATTTTTGGCTGAATGTACCCTGTCCTGTTTCTATCTGTATAAAATACATCCCCGAAGGAATATCCGTCAAGTCAATTCTTGAGGGTAAGGTTTCCTGTCTTGAAAAAAGCAATTCTCCGGTCAAAGAAAAAACAGAAACCCTTCCATGAGTCTTAGATTCAGTCATTATTTCTAATGAATTCGATGTAGGATTTGGGAAAATAGACCAATAGGGATCAGTACTATTCAGGCCTACTGTTTGGTGGGTGTGATATGCCAAAGTGCCACCGGCTGCAGCCCAGATCAATTCATTAATTCCATTGCCCGTGATATCCGCTGCATGTGGAGTCCAAATAAATAACTCAGGTTCAGCGTGAACTTGAATTTTATTAGACAGTAAACCGGAATTGTTTACAGCTAGATAAGCAATTTTTAGACTTGTAAAGTAAAGGTCCTCTGACCCATTCTGCATAAAGTCCCCTATCACAAAACGTCTTATACTGTTTGCCGGAGCAGTGAAAAGTTCACTATGGTACTCGAAGTGAATTGAATCTTCAACAGAATGATTAGTGTAGAATCCCACCTCCGAATTGGAATGAAATAGCAGATCAGGTTTTTGGTTGCCCGTTGCATCAAAATCCGCTAATGCATTAACTGTGTGATGTAGGGGTTTGGATATGAGATGTGGTGTGAAATTTCCATTTCCATCATTTAGATAAACGACTATGCCGATAGTCTCACCTGTAACCACGTCTGTAATCCCATTGCCATTAATATCAGCCAGAGCTATCGTCCAAAGCTCTAAAATATCAGGACTAGTACTAGTGGTTAGAATGTGCTCAATTGTGAAATTTCCATTTCCATCATTTCTGTAAAAATCTATAGAATGTCTGCCAATAGCAATAAAATCTAAATGTCCATCCCCATCAAAATCTGAAATTGCAACTGATTTACCTAAACTTTCGACTGACCCTAGTTTTCTTCTCTCCTGAAATTCTCCATTAATATTATCATAGATAAATATTTCGCCATCGCTTTCGGTAACAACAATTAAATCTTTAAAGTTATTTGAGTTGAAATCACCAAAACTAATGTAGAGCGGATCAGAAATTGAGTGATCAATTATTTCTTTATTGAAGTTTTCATCTCCCAGATTCCAGTAAATAGAAACTTGATCAATTATTGAACCTTGAGCAACCACAATGTCATTAAATCCATTGTTGTTAAAGTCCGATGTCGCCATATGCCGAATGCCCAGGGTTTCAGGACTATCGTCAATAATT